>JABDJV010000462.1 GCA_013003295.1 Pyrinomonadaceae bacterium
TCCGGGATAAAAGCCTGATCCGGTTCGATCACCAATGAGGTCGGGCCGACCAGGTCGCCATTTGCGTCAAAATCGAAAACGACCGGGGTAGCATCGGCCGGGTTGCCGTTAACGGCATTTAAGGCCGGGTTTCCGTCAAGCTCGCTGGTCATGTGAAATGTTCCATCGGCCTGTCGCTCAAATGTCATGTCCAATTTTCGCGCCGTTCCGCGCGTGTCATAGACCTGCATTGTCGATACAAAGGTAGCTCCGGTAAGCGAATCTACATCGAGATTCATTCTGAGCGTTCCTTCTGTGGTCGCCTGAGGAGGCAGTGTTTCGCCGATCGGAATCTGGAGCGAGGTCAATACTGCGCTGTCAGGTATCTGACCCCGGTCAGCCAAGTATCCCTGTACCTGGGCTCCACTTGGATTTACAAGGAATCCGTCTTTATTTACCGAAAAGTCTCCGGCGCGGGTATATGCAGCCGTTCCGTCCGTGTTCTGCACCGGGAAAAACCCATCTCCTTGAATCGCGACGTGAAGCGGGGACGTCGCTTCATTTATGTTTCCCTGGCTGAAGTTTGTGTGGACGGCAGCAGTCTGAACACCGTTACCGATCTGGCGGGTGTTACCGCTTCCGTTTAGACGAACGCCTGCTGCGTTTGAAAATACGTCCATGAATGTGATCTTGCCGCTTCTAAATCCGATCGTGTTTGCATTGGCGATGTTGTTTCCAATAACGCTAAGCGCGTTCGAATTGGCGTTTAAGCCGGCTAGTGATGTGTTAAATGAAAATGCCATGTTTGTTTATCTCCTTAAATCGCTGCGCGGGGCAGCTTCTGTTTTTGGGCAAATACTACACGCCCGTTTGTTGTTGAGTGTTTCTAACTAATTGTTCGATCGATTCGCGTATGTTTGTGAGCTGTTCGAGCGAGTTAAATTGGGCAAGTTGGGCAACAAACTCGGTTCCTTCCTGAGGAGCGAGCGGGTCCTGATTCTTCAGCTGGGCGACGAGCAGGGTCATAAACAGATCGCGGTCTGAAGTCTCATTGGTTGCACTGGTTGACTGCAGCGCGCCTTGGCCCGCGGCAGATTGAGTTGCATCAATGTTCATAATTATTGTTCCTATTTGCGTGCGGCTCAGGCCCGCAGGTTTACGAGGCGGTTCGGATCTTCTGGTGGGAGATCGTCTTCGCTGTCAGGGGTTTCATCGGTAGTCGCCGTTTTATCAGGTGACACCGATTCGTTTTTCCGCGATTGGTCTTCGCGGCTGTCAAAACCGTTTGGCGATAATGAGCCGTTGGAGATCTCCATTCGCTCAACTTGCCAACCGGCGTTCTGAAGAGAATTTCGAAGTTGTTCGAAACTCTCTGCTAGAATTTGTTTTGCTGCGTCATTGTCGATCTGAAAATGCACCTCAAGCTTTCCGGCCAGGTTCTTTTCGAGCCTGATCTCAACGGAACCGAGTTCGGCCGGTTTAAGCCTGAACTTTAATAGACGCGGATCTTTGCTCTCCGTTTCCATTGAGGCCAGATCGAGCAGAGGGGTTTTTATCTGCTCGATTACGACCTCGGGCTTAACATCCGCAAAAGTCTTGGTTGTCAGAACCGGTTCAAGTTTTGGCGGTGAGAATTCTTTCCCGACCGGGCCCGGATCGAGGGTTGGTTTGATCGCCGCTGGCTGCTTCTTAGGCGTTTCCGTATCTTTTATCTCGGTCAGCGGATTGAGGGGAGTCTTCGCCGCATCTTCAGAAACGAGTCCGGTTTTTGCGCCGGCCGTTTTGCGTTCGCCTTCCGCGGGAACCTGGAATTCTTGCGGGTCTCTGACGTTTTTCCTCGGGCCGGCTTTTGCCGCATGAATGATCTCAGAGACTTTTGTTAAGACGGCCTTTGGTTTTTCGGGTGAGGGGTTTTCCCTGGTCAATTCCGGATAGTTTTGAAAATCTGACAGTGTTCGGCCCAATCCGCGTGGTTTTTCTTCAGCCGGTAAAACTCTAAAGCCAAGTTCTTGAGCAGTATTTTGATCTTGAGCCGCTGCCGGTATTGATGGTTTTGCGGCCGCTTGGTTTACGGCGTTTTCGGTTTGAGTTGGGTTGGTTTTAATCTGATTCAACGTGTTTGAGGTTTGCGTTGGTTGTGGATTCTGCGGCTTAGAATCAATGCTCACGGGATCAACGGGATTGTCCGTTGGAACGGTTCGGATCGGATCAGTAACGGAAAGACGTTGCTTTTCAGTTTGGGTGAAATTCTCCGGAATTGATACGTGCGATTCATTAAAAGGCTGCGAAGCGTCCGCGATAGGCTTGGCATTTACTGGAATTGCCGCTTCGGTGACGGGAGTCGATTTCTCTGTCGGCGGCGCCGGCAGCTTGTCAAAGTGATTCACCGTCAATTTGGCCGGGGAAACCGCGGTTCTGAGATTCGAAAATGGTAAAGTTTCGATCTCATCAGAAACAGGTAAGGAAGCATATTCAGATACTGATTCCGGAGCGCCCTCAGGGACTGTCGCCTTCGTTGGGTCGCTGGGTTCCAGAATCGGAACCGCATCGGGTTTGCGTGGTCTCGCCTGTGTTTGAATCGCGGCTTCGACGGTTGGGGTCGGTGGAAGGTCAATATCCGCAGTATCCTGCTGAGTCAATTGAGCCGGATTCACGGGAGCAACAACGTTCGGAATCTGTTCCGGGGCGAGCTGTTTATTCTCGAGACTGGGCACAAACGGCTGGCTTAAAATATCGTTAAACGCCTGCGTATCGGGTTCAGATATCTCGGAAGCCACGATGCCGATCGGATTTTCGTTTAGTTCCTGCGGGATCTCAGCGCCCGGGAATACGGTGTTTGCCTCGGGCACGACGATAAATAGATTTAAGAAGTTGTCAAAATCGGCAGCCATCGAATCATCGGCAAACAGATTTTGAACATCACCATTGAGGTTTTCTTGCGGGGTAAAATTTTGAAAGGAGATCATATTCTTTATTTTGCCCGGGTCATTTGCCGGGCATGTTTGGCTATTACTATTTCATCCAGGGAGTTTTGTTCTTTTCTCGTTAGCTCCAGTTGATGGCTCGCTTTTTGGTTTTCGCGAAGGCGGTCGGTAACTTTCGCTTCCCGGTAGGCGGCCGCCAGCTTTTTTTGCTGCTCTGCGCATTCCTGGTTCTTTTCGACGAGTTCTTCCCGGGCTTGCATTCGCTGGCGATCGAGGTCGGCGATGTGGTCCGTGATCAGCTCGAGCTCGAAAACCGAGATCGTGTCGCCGGCTTTCATTTTGCGCTTATAATTATCGATCGCCGAAGCCCGCATGTTTTCAAACTGCACAATACGTTCGCTGATTATTTTTGCTTCGGTCTGGAGCTCGGCAAGAGCGAGCTGCTCTTTTTCTTTGTGGATCTCCCGGACATCGTGGACGGTTTGCAAATTAAACTTAAATTTTTTCATATTGTTCTTATGCTCATTAGTTGGTCTATTGAGTCCTCCATTGTTGAAATTTCGTCATGTTCCTGCTTTAGGAAATTGGTAAGTTCTTCGTGCTTTGCGATCGCAAGATCGACGGTTTGATTGCTGCCCATTTCGTAAGCTCCGATATTGATCAGATCTTCGGCTCGCTTATAGGCAGCGAGCAGCTCGCGGGCTTGGCCCGCCTGAGTTTCATGTTCACGACTGGCGACCTTAGAAAACAGCCTCGAGGCACTCTGCAAAACGTCGATGCACGGATAGTGATTCTGCTGCGCCAGCTCCCTCGATAAAACGATGTGTCCATCGAGGATCGACCGGACCGAATCGGCAACCGGTTCATTCATGTCGTCGCCTTCTACTAAGACCGTATAGAAACCAGTTATTGAACCGCCATTCTCAAACTTGCCGGCGCGTTCAAGAAGGCGCGGCAGCATCGAGAAGACCGAGGGTGTGTAGCCTCGCGACGAGGGCGGTTCGCCGGCGGCAAGTCCGATCTCCCTCTGGGCCATGCAGAAACGCGTTACCGAATCCATGATCAGCAAGACATTTGAGCCCTGGTCCTTAAAAAACTCGGCGATCGCAGTTGCGGCAAGGGCAGCGCGAATTCTTACCAAAGCAGAATCATCGGATGTCGAAACCAGGACGACGGAACGCTTCATACCTTCCTCTCCAAGTTCGTTTTCGATAAACTCACGAACCTCCCGACCGCGTTCCCCGATCAGTGCGATCACATTAATATCTGCGTCGGAGCGCTTTGCCATCATCCCAAGAAGAGTTGATTTACCTACGCCGGATCCGCCAAAAATTCCGATTCTTTGTCCGGCGCCGATCGTCAGAAGTCCGTCGATCACCCGAATCCCGGTTTCCAGCGGTTCGTCGATTCCGGTTCGCTCGAGCGGGTTTGTCGTCGTGCGGTTTAAGGGGTAGGAGTCTGCGGTCTTAAAATCTCCAAAATTGTCGAGCGGTTCTCCAAGCGAGTTTATGGTTCTGCCAAGAAGCTCGGGACCCACCTTGATACGATTGCTAACGCCGGCGGCAATGATCGTATCGCCGCTTTTTACCGGCGGCATTTGCCCAAGCGGCATAAGCAGCACATGATTGTCGCGAAATCCGACCACCTCAAGCATCGCCATTCTTTCGCCGCCGGACGACGAGAGATGGCAAAGATCGCCGACCGAGACTGCTGGTCCCCTTGCCTCGACGATCAGTCCGACGGCACGGGTTACGCGCCCGATGGATTTGATCGGATCGATTTCTTCAAGTTTTTTAGAGTATGTGGAGAGCATCTGTTGGGAGTGTGAGTGGTTGTGGGAGGTTGGCGTGTTTATGGATCGAGCAGCCCTTCGATTATCTCTTCAAGTTGCGATTCGATCCGGGCATCGAAATCGCCGGTTTCGGTGTGTACAAGGCATCCGCCGTTTGAGATGGCCGGATCTTCGATCAGTTTCAGCGAGCCGTGAAAGCCTATCTCGCCGTGTTTTTCCTGAACAAATTCAAAATCTGCGGGGCTTAAATGAATCTCAGCCAGCGCACGGCTGTCGATTTGTTTTAGCGTTCGTTTTGTCATTTCAAGAGCAATGGTCTCGTCGACAATTACTTCACGACCGACGATCTTTTCAGCTATCTTTATTGCCAGTCTGACCAGCTCGCTTTCAGTCTGCCGCGATATATCTTCCTTCGACGACGCCAGCGACCCGATGGCTTCAGACAGCGAATTTCGAATGTCGCGTATGCGGATATCCACCTCTTCGTCGATCTTCTGCTGAATCTCCTGAGCGGCTTTCTCACGTGCTGCTTCTTCGATCTCGGTGATCTGAGAAGCGTCTATCGAACCGCCTGCATCCGGCCCGGGATCCGCCAGGGAAGTGTTTTGTTCTTCAAGTTGTATCTCTTCGATATCAGGAACCACGAAATCCAGGACCTTGCCCAAGTCCGGCTGGTCAATACGAAACTCGGGAAATGAGACCGGCCCGAGATCTTCGACGGCTGACTTCTTAACGATCTTAGGTGACGTATTCATCTTCACCTCCTCCACTGCCGCCGAGGCTAACGATTCCTTGGTCGTCCAATTCACGGAGCACTTCAATAACTTCCCTCTGAGCTTCGTTGACGTCTTTGATCTTAACCTGACCCATGAAATCCATTTCTTCTTTCATCATTTCGACCGCTCTGCTGGACATATTTGAATAGAAGCGGTCCTGAAGTTCTTCTACTGTCCCTTTTAGTGCGAGAGCCAGGGCCTTTTTGTCGACTCTTTGCATTATTTCGCGGATTCCGACGTCGTCAATGAGGAGCAGGTCTTCAAAGGTGACCATCAGATTGCGAATATTCAGCGAAAGGTCAGGTGCATTTTCTTCGATCTGCTCGAGCATTTGTTTTGAAGTGTCACGGTCGAGCTGATTGCAGATCTCGGCCACCGAATGAATGCCACCGATGCTTGAGCGGCTCACACCGCTTACCGTCATCAGTTTCTGATTTAAGACATGCGAGATTCGTTTTACAACTTGTTGAGATACCGTTTGAAGACCGGCCAGGCGAATGACAATTTCGCTGCGAAGGTGATCCGGAAGCTGAGCCAAAACCTCGGCCGCCGTTATAGCATCGAGATGCGCCAGAACGACCGCGATCGTTTGCGGGTGTTCAGATTGGAAAAGCTTTGCCAGCTGCTGGGGATCGGTCTTTTGAAGGGAATCAAAATTTGCCGAAGACTCCAGCGAATGAACGACCTTGTTGGTCAGGCGCTTTGCGATATCGGAACCGAAACTTCGATTGAGCAGGCGCTTTGCATATTCGACGCCTCCGGTCGTTACGTAACTTCTGGCAAGGAGGAGCTGATTAAATTCTTCAACGACGCGATCAGACTCTTCGGATTTGACGTCCGGAAGCAGTGCCAGTTCCTTTGAAAGGATTTGAACTTCCTCTTCGTCGAGATGCTGAAAAACGACGGAGCCGGCTTCCTCACCTAAAGACAAGCAGAGAATCGCGGCTTTTCGCGCACCGCTGACCGGTTCTGATTTTTCCGCGGTCTTTTCGTTTGCGTTTGCTTCGAGTTCTTCGGGAACTTCTTCAGTTTTTGCTTGAGCAGCAGTTTCCATAAGTCTTATTATTCACGCAGCCAGCCACGCAGGGTGCCGACAACAATTTCGGATTCCTCAGGATTCTCTTCGATCAGCATTTTTTTTACCGTATCGAGTCGTTGTGCGGAGTCGTTTGTCACAAATGAGTTAGAAGGATTTCCTCCGGCTTCAGCTTCGTTCATTTGAGCCTGCAGTTCAGCTACGGTTGCGCCCGCTCCGGGCAGCAGATTGCCTTGCTGGGAAATGACCCGACGATCGGATCCATCGCCAAGTGCGGCTGCAGCCAATTGCGGAGAAGCCAGATTTTTACTTGCAGCGGCTAACGCTTTACGAGCGGGCCGGATAACAAAAAACAATACCAGCATAGTGGCTAGGGCCAGCAAACTGTATTTGATCGCAGTCGAAACGATTTCTTTGTTGCTTTCAAGAAACGTTGCTGCTGGAGTTTCCCCGGCTAGTCCGGATTTATCAAACGGCATCGTTTGAACCACGATCGAATCGCCGCGGTCTTCGTTGAATCCTACCGCTGCGCCGACCAGTTCTTCAAATTTCTTGAGTTCCTCGGACGTTCGCGCGGTTGAAACATCGTTGACCAGCTTGTGGTCGACAACGACCGAAACGGTCATTCTTTTTACTTCACCTCCGCCTCCTACTTTGCGCCGGACGGTTTTGTCGATCTCGTAGTTTGTAGTGGTTGCAACCCGTTCGTCATTGCCCGTTGTTTGATTTTGTCGATTCGCAGTTTGCTGAGTTGTCGCGGGATCATTGGATCTCACTCCGACGACCGGTGCTCCAGGACTCGTTGCTGAAGTATTTCGTTTTTCTTCTGAGGTCTTCTGCGACCGAATAACTTGCGATTGCGGATTATATTTCTCTTCTGTTTCCTCCGTCTTACTGAAATCGACGTCGGCTGAGACGTCGGCCCGGATTCTTCCGTCGCCTGCGATCGGTTCGAGAAGAGAAACGATTCGGGCGGCGGTTTCGGCTTCAAATTTTCGCCGGGAATCGAGTTGGGAATTAAAAATATCGTTAGAACCTTGATTTCCTCTTCCCGAAGTCAGGAGTCTGCCCCGTGTGTCCATTACGGAGACATTTGAGGAATCCAGCCCTTCAACGGAGCTTGCAACAAGGCTTGCTATCGCTTCCGTTCGTTCAGAAGAAAGCTCTTTTCCCTCTCTTACGCGCAGCATCACGGATGCTTTTGCTCCTTCTTCCTTTTCTGTGAAAACCGATTCGCGTTTTGGGGTCATGTGGACGCGGGCACCTTCGACCTCGTCCATTCCCTCCAGGGTTCGGGCGAGTTCACCCTCTACGGCGCGGCGGTAATTCACCTTTTGCGCAAAATCAGTAGCGCCAAAACTCGTTTTATCAAAAAGATCGAAGCCGACATGTCCGCCGGAGAGCATTCCCGTGCCGGCCATTTGAAGACGCAGCTCGGAAAGACGATCGCGCGGAACCTGAATTGTGGTACCACCGTTTGAAAGCGAATAGGGAACTCCGCTGGCTTCTAGTTTTTCGACGATCGATTGGGCGTCGCCGGGCTTTAGATCTGAAAACAGCGCGCCGTATTCAGGCTGCGATCCGTAGTAGATTATTGCTGAAACCAAGCCGAACGTTGCCAACGCGGCACCGATCGTTGTGATTCGGCCCGACATTGGCAGACGATTCCATATTTCTTTGGCTTGTTCGAGAATTGTCATAACGTGGAGTTCAGAGTTCAGAGTTCAGGGTTTAGGGTCCAGGGTTTGGAGTTCAGAGATTAGAGTTCAGGGTTCGAAGCGCAGGGTTGAGGGAAGGGGGTAGGAGGTTTTGTTCAACGGTAAACCCAAAACACCGAACCCTGAACTCTAATCTCTTAAACCTGCATTCGCATGATTTCCTCGTATGCTCCGATGAGCTTGTTTCTGACCTGCAGTCCAAGCTGAAATTTCAGATCAGCGGTTTGCAGGGCAATGATGGTCTGATGCAGGTCGGGAGAGTCGCCCGTGACGGCCTTTGCCACTTCTTTGTCAGCAGCCTTTTGCGTCTGGTCGATAGATTCGACCGCATCTTTTATTGCATCGCCAAATCCATCGCCATCCTCCCCTCGGGTTATTTTCGATTCGGAGGAAAGAGCGGACAGGGCCTGCGATTGTTGAATTCCGGATATGTTATCTATTGCCATTGTATTTATGCGTCTCCAAGATTAAGGCTGACGCGGGCCAGTTCTTTGGCGGTATTGAAAACCGTTGCATTCGATTCGAATGAACGCGCGGCCGACATCATATTTACAGTTTCTTCGAGCGGATCGACGTCAGGCATGTTGACGTATCCGCGTTCGTCAGCATCGGGATGACCGGGCTGATGGGTCCGGATGTATTGGTCCACATCGGCCACAGTGATCTTTGATTCCACGCCGACGGCCTTTTGATCAGAATCGATCAGGCCGTTTCGGGAAGCGCTCGTTTTCCAGGCCTCATTTATTTCTTTTGCTTCGAAAACAATGTCACGCCTCTGGTAGGGTTTTCCGGACGCGGTTCGGGTCGTATTTGCATTCGCGAGATTTGCAGCCGAAACCTCAAGCCGCTGGCGCTGGGCGCTCATTCCCTGTGACGCGATCTTTAGTATGTTTAGTAACGACATTGTTTTTTGGGACGGGGGTTTGAGATTAGGGGGTAGGGTTCAGGGTTTAGAGTTCAAAGCTCGTAACGCTGAACTCTGAACTCCGAACTTTGAACTCGAAATTACCTTCCTCCGCTGATCGCGGATCTTAAAAGACGAAAACGCGCCTGGAGCATCTTCGCACCAAAATTAAAGTCGATACCGGACTGAGCGAGTTCAGACATCTCAAGTCCGGTATCAACCGTATTGCCGTCTAGACCAATTGTTGTGGGAGTTCGGTCGACAACATTCAAATCGGCTGCCGATACATTCCGCGAGGTACGTTGGGAGAATGGGAGTTCAACCTCATTTGCGGCTTTCTGCAGATATTCGTCAAAGTTGAGTTCTTTGGCGGCATATCCGGGTGTATCGGCGTTGGCGATATTACTTGCAATTACTTGCGCCCGACGGCTTTGAACGTCGAGAAATGTCTTTAGTAAGTTAGTGATTCCGTCTGTAGACATTGAGTTCATATCGCTTGCCTCCGGGATTCCTAATGGCAAGCACCGTGCCGAAAACGGAACGCCCATAAAATCGGGCTTTTATGAATCGAGATTGGTGTCGAAATAAAAAAAGCGTCAAATTGCCGAACGAAAATGTCAGGTAGTTGACACCAAATTCAATAAACGTTAGGATTTTTTTGACTTCGTTGGGTACTTAATTCTTAACTTCCAAGCCTGATGACTCCTATGAAAACAAAGATTCTCGTCGTTGAAGATGAACCGAGTCTTCGAAACCTCCTGATCGATTCAATTACATCCGAAGGACATGATCCCGTCTGCGCTAAAAACGCCGAAGAAGCGATCAAACTGCTGGAAACCGAGAGGTTTGATATCGTCCTTACGGATATCAACCTTCCCGGAAAGAGCGGACTTGAGTTATTGCCGATCTGCCTACACAAAAATCCTGATACCTACATTTTGGTAATGACCGGATTTGGGACGGTCGAAAATGCGGTTGAAGCGATGAAGCTTGGAGCTTCCGACTTTTTGCGTAAACCGGTTTCACTCGATGATCTTATAAATGTTATTCGTGTAGCGTCAGAAAAGATCGAAGACGAAGGGCAAACGAAAGCTCCCGCGAAGATGAAGACTGAAACCTCGATCATCGCTGAATCGGCAGAAATGCTGAGCATACTCGAGCAGATTTCAACGTTCGCAGAATACCGAATAAATGTTTTAGTTTCGGGTGAAACAGGAACTGGAAAAGAGCTTATAGCCCGGGAGATTCACAATGCTAGTCCGCGCTTAAAAGACCCGTTTGTGGCGATGAATTGTGCCGCGATACCCGAAAACCTGCTTGAAGACGAGCTGTTTGGTCACGTAAAAGGCGCGTATACCGGGGCGGAAAGCGCGCGCGAAGGCCGGTTTGAACAGGCCGATGGCGGAACTCTGTTCCTCGACGAGATCGGGGATATGAATCTTTCGCTTCAGGCGAAGCTGCTCAGGGTTTTACAGGAGATGGAGTTTGAAAGACTGGGATCGACAAAGACGATAAGTGTCGATGTACGGATCGTCGCAGCAACGAGCGCCGACCTTGAATCCAAGATCACCGATGGAAGCTTTCGCGCCGATCTATTTCATCGTCTCAACGTAGTGAATCTGAAGATTCCTGCTCTACGCCACCGGCCCGATGACATTCTGCCTCTGGC
>JABDJV010000473.1 GCA_013003295.1 Pyrinomonadaceae bacterium
AGCGTGTACATGTCGGAATCTGAACGAACGCCGGGGTAGCGAAACAGATCCCAGGTGCCGCCCATCGCTTCGCGCCCTTCGAGGATCGCAAAAGTCTTATTTGGGCATTCCATCTTCAGATGTGCCCCGGCTCCGATCCCGGAAAGTCCGGCTCCGACGATCAATACATCAAAACTTTCCATACGTGCTAAATTAAACCATATAGTTTTTAAATAAAAGGCAATTCTATCGGCATTTTGGTGGAGAGACTATATTTAATCCCTTCGTGGTAAAGAGTTTGGAAGATATTTTTTTTATAATTCGTGGTAAGGAGTTGGGAAGATATTTTCTTTATAATCCTTGGTAAGGAGTTGGGAGGATATTTTCTTTATAAATTGCCACTAGCTTCAGCTAGTGGGAAAAGTTATAGAAATCAATCGGGCTTTAGCCAAATAATAGGTAGATTCGGCTAAAGCCGGGAATTGGGCAAATCACTAGCTAAAGCAAGTGGCAATTTAGCTAAAGCAAGTGGCAATTTAGCTTAAGAAACTGACAATTTAGCTTAGGCTCGGCAGTTGAAAAAAACACCCTTACTGTGACATCGCCAAATTAAGTTGAATTCGACTAAAATGCAGGTAGAACAAATGGGTAAAAATTTATGTCGGTTGCATTTGTAAAAACACTTCTCTTTCTATTCGGTGCCATTTCGCTTTCTAGTTTGAGCGTTTCGGCACTAACAGTAGACAACAAGACCTTCTGGCTGTCTCTACTTACGCATTGCGGAAAAGCGTACGCCGGCGAAATCATTCATGCCCCCGAAAATGACTCCTTTCGCGGCAAAAAACTCGTGATGCACGTTCGCTCATGCGAAGAGGATCGAATTCGTATTCCGTTTTTTGTCGGGGAAGATCGCTCGCGGACCTGGGTTCTGACCAATCTGGGAGAACGGATACGGCTCAAGCACGACCATCGGCACAAAGATGGAACGCCCGATGATGTGACGATGTACGGAGGTATCTCTTCAAATAGTGGTTCTACGACGCGGCAGGTTTTCCCGGCGGACGAAGAAACAGCAAAGCTGATTCCAGCGGCGGCTTCAAATGTTTGGTGGGTCGATCTGACGAAAAAGAGTTTTACATACAACTTACGGCGGGTCGGGACGGACAGACATTTTAGTATCAAGTTCGATCTGACGAAAGAGGTTGCCAAGCCGGAAGCTCCCTGGGGTTGGAACAAGGTTTTTCCCTTAAAAATCACCTATGAAGAAGGCCAAGACCGTTACCCGAGTTTTTCCGCGACCGGGAAGAAGATTCTATTTGAGTCAAATAGAAACGGGCATTGGGGAATCTATGAGATGAATTCGGATGGTACCGATTCGAAGCTGATTTCTGATAAAGATTCAAAATCACGTTATCCGTCTTATGCAATCTCGGGAGCATTTATTATTTACGCCAAAAAACTCGATGGAGCTTACCGAGTGACGTTTATGACGCGGGATGGATCAGAGTTTAAAATGCCGGGTCGTACGGGGATGATCGGTGCAGGGCTGGGGGACGCGTTATTTCCTGTCGTAGCTCCAAAGAGGCCTTTGCTTGCTTTTTCGGCGAGATCGGATCTGTATGTGCAAAATCCAGGTGGAAGAAGACCATTCCAGAGAATTGCGTCTACGGAGTTTCGCGAGGCCTGGCTGCGTTGGTCGCCGGATGGAAAAAAGGTTGCGTTTTTCTCCCGGCGCGATACAAACGATCAGGACGACGAGATTTATATAATGGACTATCCCGATGGAAAACCGAAACGTATTACGCACCGGAAAGGACATGATTTTTGTCCGAGTTGGTCACCGGACGGAAAACGGCTTGCGGTCGCGGCGGTCGATGAAAAACTCGGTCGGAGCATCAACATCATCGATCTTAACGGCAAGATTCTTTCGAGACTCGGGCTTGGATTTGAGCGCGTGACCGAGCCAAACTGGTCGCCGGATGGAAAGCAGATCATTTACACGGCGCGAAAAGAAGGCAATTATGATATTTACACTGAAGAT
>JABDJV010000480.1 GCA_013003295.1 Pyrinomonadaceae bacterium
CGCGATGATAAAGTTTATCGTCAGGTAAGGTTGTAAATTATTGTGGGACTGACTTCCCCCGGTATTGGTGATCGACCCGTTTGCAAGAGTTGAGTCATCGGCCAACGTAGTGTAGATATTGACATTCGGGTCATTGGACGTAGCTAATGTGGCACCGGAAGGATTGCTGACGCTCCCCTTTTCTTTTCGTATCCTCATCAAATGGTTATGCGACGGCAACTCGTTGGTAATTAAAGTGTGTCTCTCCTGGCCGCCTCTGGATCCCAAAGGATAAGGCGACAAACCCGGACCCGTTCCCTGGCTTACCGCAGCCCGCCCGCGAAGATCCGGCAGTGCAAATGTTACCCGGCCATCGCCTCCATATGTAGTTCCAAGAATCGAAAAAAGAGCCGTGTTTGATGCAATCGAAAGTAATTGGCCCTGGCAAAACGCCCAGCCACGAGGGGCAAAGTTTCCGCCAAACCCTAAAATCTCACCTATGAAAGGACTTGCCATAAGTATTATCTCCCTTAAAGAATATCTGTTGAGAACACAAAAGTTGTTGAAGTAATTCTTTTTGATTTATATGTTTGAGAATCATAATTCCTTTTGGGTAAATTTTCAACTTTTTTTTTGACTTATTTTCCGGTTGGACATAGAATTACGTCAAGATCGACAACTCAAACGCTCATACAAATTAACAGGAGAGAAAAATATGGCTACGAGACGCGACTTTATAAAGATGGGAAGCTTGGCAACAGTGGCCGGTGTAACCGCAGGGATGACCGGCAGCGCGTTGGCCCGCACACCGGACGGTTTATTTAAACTTCCGAATGGAATCGGTGCTTCGTCATTTTACAGCGGTAAGAATTTTGAGCCGCATCTGAATACGGTTTTTACGCTGGGGCACGAGGATTTGAAGAATCCCGTCAAGCTTACGCTGACTGATGTAAGGGATACCCTGCACAAGTCCGACACCCTCTTTGGCCGGAAGACAAAAAGTTGTTCTTTGGTGTTTGAGGGATCAAAGGGACGTAAGCTAAAGCAGGACGTCTATCAGGTCGATCACGAAACACTTGGTAAGTTTTCGGCTCTATTGGTGCCGATATCCCACCACGGGAATCAATACGAAATCGTTTTCACCAGAATCTAGGCCTGAGCCGCGACACTAAATATAGATTCAAGTTTGAGACCCTTCTCATCTTGGAAAAAGGGCGAGAGAAAAAGTTCTATCTCGCCCTTTTTTTCGTGCTTCAATTTATAGATCTGAGATTCCAATCCGCAATCCTTGGGTGCGAGAAATACAACCGAAAATGACTCGTATGGCCCCATTTCCTTTACCTCATCCACTTCGATCAGCTCGAGCTTGATCGAGTCGTCCTCGCTTAACTCAAGCTCAAAAACAGAGCCCTTTTGCTCTACAAACTCATCTCTTGTTAGCATATCCGCCATGGTCTAATTAATCTCCTTTTATTCGCTTCTTCTTGTCCCAACCCACACTATTCGAGGAGTTCCATTCTCCAGTGTGCGCCCTCATCCCGGACAACTTTCAGGCCCAAACGTTCGTAAAGTTTTACCGCCGGATTTGTTTTTAAGACCTCAAGCGAAAAAACCTTTTCGCTTTTCGACGATTCCCCGATCAGATCGTTGAGAATAAAGCTGCCGATGCCTTGGTTCCGGTATTCCCCCAAAATAGTTATATCGATACAGTGTATATATTTCGCACTTCTATCTACAAACAGCCGCCCAACCGACGTCCCCGAATAATTTACGATTTGATGAGCGGCATTCGGATACAGATTCGAATAATGTTGATTCTGAGCACTATACTGCATATCCAAAAGCAGCTTTCGCTGTTTTTCTTCCAACGTTTTCCAATTCGGATCCTCCAGATGCAACTCAAAAAAAAGCCGCATCAGAAAGGGCTCATCATCCGGGAGGATCACACCGCGCATCGAAATTATCTCAGCCAGGTTTTTTTGACCCATATGCACATATTAAAACACACCGGTCAATGTTGGTAACCGATTCTTAGACGCGTATCGCCGCTAGTCCAGGGCAGTAAATTTTTCGGGCGCCTTCGGAGTTTATGGAAATAGCGAATCCTTAACAATATAAATGGTTTATAAGAAAATTACGATGCGGCCGGTCTTCAAGACAGCCACTCTCGTTTTTCTAGAATAAAAATCTTGACACAGGTACGAGGGTTAAAGATATAATCGGGAAAAAGTTAAGTTATGGGTTTGCGTTCCACTATTGCAAACAACAATTTGTTTGGTTTTCTCCGCAAAATCGACTTGATCGCGTCATCCCGCAGCAATCATCTCAAATTCAGAATGTGCGGAAGAAGTATTACAAGTTTATGCGAGAAAAGACAAAAAACGCTTTTTCGAACTGCCCCTGCTTTATTTCGGGCGAATAAGTTTGCGTCTAAAGGTGGTCTCGATCCTCATTTAGAGAACACTGTAAGAGAAAAGCATTGAAACTCTTTTCTGCGTTATGAGTTAAGGAGAAAAATGATTGAACTACCCCAAGCCGCCAGGTTTTCTAAAGAAAAGGTTTTATTTCGATTGTCATTCCGTCAGCGAGGCGGCTTTTTTGCGGCATCGGTTTTAATTATACTCACCGCGGTCGGCGCGCTTGGTCAAACATACAATACGTACCAAAATCACTTACGAAACCAAAATGGCGTGCGGCAGGAAATCGCCCGGCTCGACATAACGATAGAGCGGGAAGGCGGAGTGCCGCTTCCGATAAAAATGGTTCCCCGTACCCGTGCGGGCGATATAATTCGTGTACGAATGCTCGATCAACCGATCAACGGGATTCTCCCCGATCAGAGCCAATGGGACTGGACTTTTGTTGTTGCTTTTGCGAATCCCAGCAGAAACAAGAATAGTCCGGAAGCAGTTTCCAGAGAGGTTAATTTTCGACGGGACGGATGGTATCGGGAGCATGCGTTTAAGGTTCCGTATGACAGCCAGCCGATCTTCTTCCTTTATCCGCGGCAGAACTACCGGAAAAAGATCCGTAAATTGATCAACCGTAATGCCAATGATCTTCGAAAAATTGGCGAAAAGACGCTCGAGATCTCAGGCGCATATGCCAAGATCGGGATGTTTTTGAACCAACTCCAGGATGTCATTCGCCAGAATCCAAGTGTTTATCAGAATAATAATGGCTACAATTCGTATGGAAATTATGGCGGTTATTACGGATATGGGACGCTGCCGCAATCAAACTTTATGAAGGAGCAGTTTGTGGAGCGTTTGGCGCAGAGTTTTAATATCGCTTTACCCAACTGCTGGAAGAATTCATATAACAACCGCAATAATGGCTTAAATTACGGGTACAATCCGGGCGCTTATGGTGCAAACGATTTCACGAGCAGGGCTCAATGTGTCGCACAAAATGTAAAACTCGAAGATTTTGACCTGAGTGTTTCCAAGATCCTGACTCAGGGAGGTCTTCTGGCGGCGACCGATCTGGCAAAAAAATACCCGGAGCTTGCTCACTGGATAAATATTGCCGCTGTTGCTGCGGATCTGATACTTCGGCTTACAAGGAAGACACCGCTTAAGATACTTCCGACCATGTCGTTCTCGGGAAATAATGCGTCAAATTACGCAGGCGGAAACAACTACAATCAATACAATTACCCTCGGAGCAATTATAACCAAAACAACTATACCCAGAACAATTACAACCGGTCCGGTCCGGCACGAACATCGGCGGTAATTCCTTCGCAGCCGATCAGTATTGTTGCCGACACCTCTCCGACCGATTCGAATTATGTTTCTGCCTACCCGATCGTGCTTCATAAGTGGCAGGCTCAGCCGGATCCGGAGGTGATATCCCTGCCGGTACCGACTTTGCTGGAGAAGTGTCTGCATTTGGGCCGCAACATTCTAAAGAATACCGATCTTGCTTATGATTGGCTGCGTGACCCGTTTGCAAGGGATTTCAAGCTCGTCTTAAGTTCGGACAACGGGTTTACAAAGGAGTTTCCGTTGATAAAAAATATGGGAATGTCCGGTTGGGATATGCACCTGAATCCTCAAGACATTGCAGCCTTCCCGAAAGTAAAAATGACCCTGACCGGAGAAGTGGTTGCGACTCGCGGATTCAGCAAGATCAAAAGCAAGAAATTTGCGATCCCGATCCCAGGCGGAGGAAACTGGGCGGTATCGAAGGAATCCAAGGGCGACTTTTCTGTCGGCGGAAAACGTCGTGTTTCGATAGTAAACAAAGAGGGAAATTGTCTTTGCCTGAGGGCGGTAAGATATAAGCCCGATTTTGGCGGCGAGTTTAATTTTGCGGTAGGTGCAGCAGCAAACGCGATCAGAATCAGCGACGACGGCAGTTACGCGTGGTTTGAAATGAACACGGCCGAATTCAAACCGGGCAAGGGTAAACTCGAGGTGTATTCGCACGGCACGGTTCAGCCACAGATCATACCGCTTCAATTATATGGTTCGGCTCCGAAGATCAAAGAGATCGTCGTACACAAAGGGGATAAGTATCTTTTTATTGAAGGCAGCGGAATTGAACAAGTTAATAAATTGATCGTTAATGGAAAACCGGCGCCGCATGATGGGGAACTCCAATTGTGGTATCCGAGAAATCGAAAGATCTTTGTATTTCAAAATGCGCAGGATTTGGTGCTGGCGAATACGGTTTCGGTAGAAATGGAGCTCGAGGGCGGGCGGCATTACAAGTATCCGGGAACCTTTAAGGTGCGGAAAGCAAGGCCTGTAATCGCTTCCGGAGAAAAGGGAGAGATCGAAGCCGACGTCTTAGGCGGTGCCGCAGTAAAAAGCCGCAATAGGTTTGATCTTAGCGCCTATCCGATCGTACCCGTCGATATAGCAAAAATGACGGTTGCGGTGCGGACCAGTTTGACCGACTATAACCTCCGCGCCGAGAACATATCGATCGAAACCCGGATCGAAAACGGCCGTGTCGGTATTAAGGAACTGCCACGGGCAAAATTTGAGGTAATCGATACTTTTAATATGAGAATCGATTTCGATTTTGATGTCGAACATCAGCAGTTTCTGGCGGGCCGCAGATTGCAATTCCGTATAAACGACCGGTTGCGGGGTACTTCCGATTGGTACACGATCAAGCAAACATTCGTTCGTTTTCCAAAAGTAAATTCGGTGAGCTGTGCTGCCGGTAAGTGCCGGATCACCGGTAAGGGCCTTGACTATATCGGCCCGTATTCGACCGACGGTGGAACAACCTGGAAGCCGCCGCTTCAGGCCAAAGCGACGCCGAAAGGTGGACACGTGCTAATAATTCCTGATGCTAAACGCCGAAGCTTGATCCGTGTGAAACTTCGGGATTTTTCAAAAACCGAGGGATATCGGCTCGTTAGGTAGCGGCCAGGGATTTGCGGCTCAAGCACTCTTTTTTTGGAATTTTTTAGCCGCGGTAGTGGAAACTACTCACCTTCGATATGCTTATCATTAGACCAGAAATCCGAGCGTAGGCGATCTGACAACGCAGACAAACACAGCAAGACCGGCCCCCATTTCTTTAATAGATCCGGATTTGAGAGAAGTTCCTTTTGTTCCGGAGCTATCTTTAACAATGCAGGAACCGACATTTCACTTCTTTCGGGCAGGGTCTTCTTAAGTTCTTCGATCAGAGAATTTCTTAGATTCTTAACGTGATCGATTTTCCCCTGAGCCTCTGCGAGGCTGACCGCTCCGCTTTCATACTTTTTTAACAGCTCACAGCGAAAACTGCGGCAACTTTCGGGCCGATCGGCATAGATTTGACAGGAATTCCCGCGGTAACCGGCACAGCCAAGGCGGAATGAGCTTTTTGTGTCCTTTGTCTCAATTTGAATTCCCACGGCTTTAAGCGGTTGCTGCGGATCGCCGTCCCTGAGCTTTACCTTGCCGAGCAGCGTACCGTCGCAGCATATGCCGCACGTAAGGCAAAGTGATTGAGTCTTACTCGGGGTTTCCATTCGCGTTTATTTCGGCCGTGAGATTATGTAACGGGCTCCGGCCCTGAATTCGGTTTCTATCAAGCTCTTCTCGCCGGTCGACCACAATACTTCAACACTCTTAACAGTCGTTTCATCACCCAAACCGAAATAGGCGACGGGAGCATCGTAAGAAAGATAACCGCCGCTAGACTGAATTTCGCGCATCTGATGTTTGCCGTCACCGTATTTGATAACGATCCTGCTGCCGACTCCGTAAAAATTCCCGCGTTTGTCATTTAACTCGAAGGCAATAGACTTTTTGGGCTTTGACTGGTTGATAAACACCGAAAGCGGACCTGCCGACGGTGCTGCAATTATGTCCAGATCACCGTCGTTTTCAATATCAATATATGTATAAGATGGGGTGCTTAGATTTAACGATAATCCGGATTCCTCTGTTTCGTCCTTAAAAACTTTTCCTTTAATATTTCTGTAAAAGAAATTTGATTCCGTTTTGAGCCGCATGATCCATCCATTTGCGACATAAAGATCCTGCCAGCCATCATTATCCAAATCGGCAAACTTAGCATTCCAGGTCCACCCTGACCTGTCTAATCCAAATTCCTTTACCCGGTCATCAAAACCGCCACTTTCATTCCGTTTTAGCAATACATTGTCACGCATTATCTGCGGAATGCCTTCCTTCAATTCGGCTTCCCCAGGTTGAATCTTCTCATCAAAATGAGCGTTACAAACTTTTTGAAGATATTCCCAACCCTTTGGTAGTCTGCATAGTTTTTCATCCTTTGTTCTATGAGTGGCGGTTTGGACGATATTTTGGGCTATACATGCGTCGCGCTCATCCTGATCGCTGAGCTGATTGCACAACCGGATTTCGTCTTTGAAGACTGCTGGTCTGATGTTTCCCCTAAACTGATGAAATTTTTCGCATCGAGCTCGCGTCGTTTTGTCTGCTATTCCTGCGCAGAGTTCCTGAGGCGGCATTTTTCTTGACATCCCTTTTTCTCCGGGCTTATCACGTTTTGAAATCGAACCAAAAAACAACTCGGGGATAAGATCATTATCCAAATCGGCGCTGTGGATACTCATCGTGAAAGCGGTGGTTTTGGGTATGATCCCGTCGGATTTTTTGATCAGATCTAAACCACCTGTACCATTACCCAGATATATTGCATCGGGCGGCGCTAAATCGTTACCGACAATCAAATCCAGATTTCCGTCGCCGTCAATATCGGAAAACAGCGTCGCCAACGATTCGCCTTCTGGTCCCGGCAATTTTCGCATTCGAAATTCGTTCTCTTCCCGCTGATTGAGCCCTACGTTACGAACACTTTGAAAA
>JABDJV010000498.1 GCA_013003295.1 Pyrinomonadaceae bacterium
GAATTGGAACTCAACCCAAATAAACCCGCTGTTTTCGGAGGGCGACGCTTCTCAACAAGTCTATTCGACGACGCTGACCGAACTTGATGATCTCGAATTTGACGCCGCGGGCGCTGAGAGGCTCCTAAAAAAACATTTTGGCGTAAACGAATTGGTGGGATTTGGCCTTGAAAAAAAGATTGAATCAATTCGCGCCGCCGGAGCATGCCTCGAATATGCCAAGGAAACTCAGAGAGCATCGGCAGAACATATTGGAGAGATAAAATATTTCGAATCCTCCGATTCGATGATCCTCGATTCGATAACGCTCCGAAATCTGGAAGTTATCGAATCCAGCGGTTTTGACCATTCGTCAAAGCGTTCCCTGCTCGGCGTTATCGACAAAACGGTTACCGGCATGGGCGGCCGTATGATTCGTTCCTGGCTTCTGCGGCCTTCGGTCAAACGGACTGAAATCGAAACCCGGCTTTCTGCTGTTTCGGAACTCAACGATTCTATCCTTCGCGACAAGATCCGTTTCCTGCTCAAGGAGATCGCAGATCTCGAAAGACTTGTCGGGCGTTTGAATCTTGGCACGGCCACCCCCCGCGATCTTGTTGCCCTGAACTCTTCGCTTGCCGTCACCCCAAAGATAAACTTTACGTTATCAGACGCGGAAAGCTTATTGCTTCAGGTGTTAGGCGAAAACATCTTTGAGCTTCCCCATATTCAAGACTTAATTTCGAGCTCGATTTCCGAAGAACCTCCTGTAAACATAGTTGATGGCGGGGTTATACGCGATGGATTTAATGAGGAACTGGATGAGCTCCGCGAGATCAGCAGAAATGCGAAACAGATCATTGCCGGTTTTGAAGACAAGGAGCGTGAAAAGACCGGGGTTTCGTCGTTAAAGGTAAAGTTCAACAATGTGTTCGGCTATTTTATCGAAGTTTCAAAGGCCAACAGTTCGAAGGTGCCGGAAGAATATGAGCGCCGACAGACGCTTACAAACTCCGAACGATATACGACTCCTCAACTCAAAGAGTGGGAAAGCAAGGTCCTGGGCGCGGAAGAGCGAATCAAGGTTTTGGAGGCGGAGCTCTTTAAGGAGGTGCGTTCAAAAGTTACAAAAGAAACAAAGAATCTACAGTCGACTGCGCGCGCACTTGCAACGCTTGATTCGCTGGCATCACTTGCCGAAACCGCTGCGCAGAGGGACTATGTCCGGCCCGATCTTCATGATGGCGATGAGATCGAGATCAAAAACGGGCGCCACCCGGTCGTCGAGGCGCTTTCGAACGAGCCGTTTATCCCGAATGATCTCGTGATGAACAATTCGACCGACCGCCTTCTGATCATAACCGGTGCGAACATGGGCGGAAAGTCGACCGTCTTGCGTCAGGCAGCCCTGATCCAGATACTGGCGCAGATCGGATCGTTTGTTCCTGCTTCGTCCGCCAAGCTTCCGATAATTGACCGAGTTTGGACAAGGGTCGGGGCATCTGATGATCTCGCTTCAGGGCGCTCGACCTTTATGGTCGAGATGACCGAAACCGCCACGATCCTCCATAATTCAACACCACGCAGCCTTGTACTGCTGGATGAGATCGGTCGCGGCACTTCTACTTTTGACGGATTGGCGATCGCCTGGGCAGTTGCCGAATACCTGCATAATTCACCCGAGCATGCGGCCAAAACCCTGTTTGCTACCCACTATCATGAGCTTACGGAGCTTGCAGAAACGCTTCCCGGAGCGAAAAACTACCAGATTACAGCAAAGGAACATGATGGCGAGATCGTTTTTCTGCACAAACTTGAAAAAGGAAAGGCCTCAAAATCATATGGAATTGCCGTTGCTAAACTAGCCGGATTGCCGCAGGATACCATTGCACGCGCCAAACAGGTTCTTGGGAAGCTGGAAGAATACGAACTTGCCGTTTTTTCTGAAAATCGATCAAAAAACAAGGAGAAAGGTCTTGAGGCAGCCGCCGGCAGGGCCTCAAATACGAAAACCGCGTCACAGGTATCACTTTTTGCGATCTCAAATGAAAATGTCATCGACGAATTACGAAATCTCGACACCGAGAGTCTTTCACCCGAGGAATCCAAAGAACTGCTAAGACAGGTAAAACGTAAGATGATTTAATTACAATAGTTTACCTAGTAATAGCTAATATTGTGCTTTAATACTTTAGATGGTCGAAATAGAGGAAAAATATAAGAACCTGTCGCTTAAAGAAAAAGTTGGGCAGATGTATTTCATCGGTCTGCCGGGCGACAGCTACGACGACGGGGCACGGCGGCTTATTGAAGAGATAGCCCCGGGTGGAGTATGCCTTTTTGCGCGAAATATTAAAAAAGCTGACCGAACACGTGAGCTTTTGGACACACTCCGCTCAGAAATACCGTTTGAGCCCTTTCTAAGCCTTGACCAGGAAGGCGGCCTGGTCGACCGTCTGAGGCGGATCGTAACGCCGATGCCTTCCGTTCAGGAGATCAGCGCCGATGGAAATGTCGAAAATGCCAAAATGCTTGCGGAGATCACCGCCCATGTCGTGCGTATCCTCGGCTTTAACATGAATTTTGCGCCGGTGATAGACGTAACCGACGAGGCCCGGCAAAACTTCGTGATGAATACACAATGCCGCACGTTTGGCTGCACCTTGGAGGATGTGGTTGAATTTACGACTGCCTATCTCGATACGCTCCAAAATGCCGGCTGTCTCGGCTGCCTGAAGCACTTCCCTGGAATCGGCGCGGTCGAATTTGATCCCCATAACGAACTGCCGACCGTAAATCTGGACCGGGATCAGCTCTTCAGTTTTGACCTTAAGCCCTACGTAGAGCATTTCGCGAGGGGTAACGTCCACGCCATAATGACCGGACATACGACATTTCCGCCCTTTGATTTGCAAGAAAGGGATTCAAGTGGCAAACTTCTCCCGTCATCGTTGAGTAAAAATATCGTAACCGGGCTTTTGAGAGATGAGCTTCATTTCCGAGGGCTTGCGCTCACCGATGATCTGGAAATGGGCGCCGTTGTCGAAAACTACGGGATCGGCGAGGCTTCAAAGATGGCGGTCGATGCAGGAAACGATTTTGTTCTGGTTTGTAATGACCCCGAAGCCATTATCGAATCGTTTAATGCTGTTTATAAAGCGGTAGTAAATGGTGAGATTTCTGAAGAAAGGATCGACCACTCGCTCGAACGTATATTTAAGGTTCGAGATTTGCTCTCCCCGCCCCCTGAATTTGAAGAACAGAAGATATCGTCGCTTTCGGACCAAATTGACGACCTGAAAAGATCTCTGTAGCACTTTTTTATCACATTATTTGAAACTGTATTCCTTGGAGGATTTATTGATGCAAAGTAAGCGTCGTATATATTTAGCAATCATTTTAATAGCAGCATTTGTGAGCATGGCTTCGGTCTGCCGTGACCGCGGATCCGGCGTATTTACCATCGCACTCGACGGAAAGTTCTCTACGCTTGATCCGATCGGCTCGGTGACCGTTGATGCAAATGCGGAAAGACTCCGCACATTGATGTATAACTCCCTGATCAAGAAAGACGACAAGTTTGAGTATGTCGGCGATCTTGCCGAAGAGTTTTCACCAAGCGAAGACGGTTTGAGCTATACTTTCAAACTTCGCGACAACGTGAAATTTCAAAATGGCGCCGCGCTAAGCTCAGCCGATGTTAAGTACACGATGGATAAGCTCTTTGAATCCGAAGGGGCTAAGGGAGCGGCATTTTTTGAAACTATCGGCGGCAAAAAGACTCCAATAATCACGGCCATTGAAACGCCGGATGAGAAAACCGTAATAATCAAGATTGCCCGGCCGGAACTCAAGAACAAATTGATTCCAAATCTGGTGCCGGTCGCGATCGTTCCCAAGGATTCCAAGATCGGTAAAGGCAGCGATGCAGCCACCAACCCGCCGCCCGGAACCGGTACATACAAGTTTAAATCCTTTGATCAGGCCCAGAACATAGTTGAGTTGGAGGCCTTTGATGAGGGATGGGAAGG
>JABDJV010000045.1 GCA_013003295.1 Pyrinomonadaceae bacterium
TTTTATTCCTTCATACCTGGAATTCGATCTGAACGCGCTTCCGCCAAGTCCGCTTGATGCAGGAAAAGGAGGCCGAACCGGAAATAACTTTTGCCAGTTTCGCGGGCAGCCGGTGATGTGCGGGCCGCGGGGCTTGCGCGGCGGGAAAGACCGTCTTTTTCACCAAAAAGCAGATGGAACCTTTGAGGAAGTTGGGGATACGGTCGGAGTAACCGACGAAGAAGTTTATTACGGCTTCTCCTCGGTATTTATCGATATTGATGAAGATAACGACCTTGATCTGCTGGTAGTTAATGATTCCACTCCAAAGCAGCTTTATATAAACGACGGCAAAGGAAAGTTTGAGGAATTTGGTTATCCGTCCGGGATTGCGTTGAATGAAAATGGACGCGAGCAAGCCGGAATGGGCCTTGGGGTAGGTGATTATGACAACGATGGACGAGTCGATTTTCATATCACGAATTTTTCGGATGATTCCAATACCCTTTACCGAAACGACGGTGATGGCAATTTTACCGACGTTACATTTCAGGCCGGTTTGGGTGAGACGTCAATTCCATTTCTTGGTTGGGGCACCTCGTTTCTGGATTTCGACAACGATGGCTGGCTCGATCTGTTGGTCGCAAACGGTCATGTCTATCCGGTTGTCGACAACTTCCAATGGGGAACGAGCTATGCGCAGCAATTGCTGCTCTTTCGAAACCAAAAAGCGGCTGGAAGCGATCGAATCCGGTTCGAGCGCGTCGGAGCTGCAGGAAACTCCGGATTATCAACGTCCTTAAACGCCCGCGGCCTGGCGGTTGCGGATTTTGACGGCGACGGAAAACAGGATCTGATCACCAACAATATGGACGCATCGCCAACACTGCTTAGAAATGTCAGCGATTCAAAAAATAACTGGATCAAGGTAATCCTCAAAGGCGATCCTGCTAAGAAAACTCCAAAGGACGGGATCGGTTCAAAGGTTCTTGTTAAGGCCGGTGATTTGAAATTGCGTTTTGACGTTACCAGCGGTGCCGGATACGCGTCTCAGAATCAGCAGGCCATACATGTTGGAATCGGAAGCGCCTCAAAGGTTGATGAAGTTGAGGTAATATGGGCCAATGGTGAGCGAGAAAAACTTTCTATACCGACGATTAACGAAACGATCATGATCGAGCAAGGAAAGGGAATTATCGCAAATTGAGTTTCTGTTTCGTATAGCTTTGAACACTCACGTAAGGCACAATTACAGGCAGTTGCGCTTGCGAAGAAGTATTCGATTCCTCATGCCTGATTCCCGCAATCTTCTCAAAATATTTGAATTAATCTTAAAAAACGGTTATTTATAGTTTGTTGCTAAATACAACAAAGTTTTTCGAGATCCTTGATTAAGATCAGGCGAGGGTTTTTTTAACGGTAAAAATTATGCCGAAGAAGATGCATCTTCAGGATGCCAAATCAGAGATCGCGCGTCCTAAAAAAATGCGGGATATAAATAAGCAGATCGTGCTCAATTATATCCGCGACAGGTCTCCGCTTTCGCGGGCAGACATTGCTCGCGCGACCGATCTGCAAAGATCGACGGTTTCAGCGATAGTTGAATCACTTAAATCGGCAGATTTGGTCGAGGAGATCGGTGAGGGAACATCGACGGGCGGCAGAAAGCCGACGATGCTTCAAATAAAGCGTGGTAAACCGGTTGCGATCGGCGTCGACCTAACGCCAACCCAAACATCGATTGCGGTGGCGGATCTCTCCGGAACAGTTGTCGACGAATACTCATTTCCAACTTCATCGGACGCGGAGATCATGACCGAAAAAATAGTCGGCGGAATCTCGAAATTTAACGATGAATACAGAAACGAAGATCTGGAAGTCGGGATCAGCTTACCCGGCATCACGGATAACGCTTTTGGCACGGCAAGATTTATTCCTTATTTTAATTGGCGCGAATGGGAAATTGGAAAAAAGATCTATGAAGAAACCGGCTTGGATGTAACGATAGACAACGATGCCAATGCGATTGCGCTGGCAGAGCTTTGGTTTGGACGCGAAAAGATAGAAAAAGTGAGAAATTTTATTACCGTTCTGGTAGCCGACGGAATCGGAACAGGAATAATATTTGATGGCCAGGTATATCGTGGAGAAAACGGAGCGGCCGGAGAATTCGGGCATATGATCGTCGGAGAAAAAGGGCCGGTAAGGTGCTCGTGCGGAGGCTACCGGTGTTGGGAAGCATTTGCTTCGGAGACTTCGCTCAAATCAAGATTTGCGGCGTTAAATAATGGGGCCGGGATCGATCCGAAGTCTGTTTCAATGGACCATTTGATCAAACTTGCTGATTCGGGAGACGAAAACGCGGTCAAATCACTTTTGAATACGTCTGAATACTTAGGAATCGGGATCTCAAATCTGATCGTCGGATTCAGCCCGCAGGCCATAATTGTCAGCGGCAACATAACAAGAGTCTGGGATTTGATCGAGGATAGTCTTTACGGAGTAGTGGAAAAAAGTATCAGGCGAAAACTTCCGCGAACCGTGATCAGAGCTTCGTCTCTAGAGGGAAGTCCAACGCTTATGGGCGCGATTGGTTTGGTTTTGGCAAATAAATTCTCGTCGGCGCATTAGATTTTTTTCGTTTTGGGTGCACTTCTCTTGACATTTGTGTTACAAATGGATTAAAACTTTGTTTGTAGTCTCAACAAAGTTTCTTTTTCAAGGATCCTTTTTATTTTTAAAGCGACGGATATTGAAGAAAACGGAATCTTTGTAGCTTCAGTTCTATAAAATTTTGAAAAAGAAAAATACTTCAGATCGGGTCGGAGAAAGGTTTTCTCTACCCGAATTTAAGGAAAGACCATTATGAATTATCTGAGCAAATCGTTCTTCTCGAGTCTTGTGATTTCTATTCTCTTGTTTAGCGCCGTTGCTATTGCGCAAAGCAACAAGGGAAGCATTGTTGGAACAGTAAGTGATCCGTCAGGCGCCTTGGTGCCCAATGCAAAAGTCA
Source organism: Pyrinomonadaceae bacterium (assembly GCA_013003295.1). Classification (GTDB taxonomy): domain Bacteria; phylum Acidobacteriota; class Blastocatellia; order Pyrinomonadales; family Pyrinomonadaceae; genus Aridibacter. The sequence goes on from JABDJV010000045.1 coordinate 2,993, forward strand.
CCGTCACGAACAAGGCGACAGGAGGCACGCGTGAGGTGACCAGCAACGCTTCCGGTGAATTTTCCGTTTCCAACCTGGATCCGGGAAATTATTCGGTAAAGGTTGAGGCTTCGGGATTCAAGTCGATTTTGCTTAGTTCTTTAACGGTAGAAACGAATGCGAGAGTTCCGATCGCAGCCGTCTTTACTGAAGTGGCCGGTACCGGAACCAATGTGGTCGAGGTTACGGCGGACAGCGCGCCGCTGGTTGAAAGCGAAACCAGTGTTCGCGGTGATCTTATCACCGGGCGTGAGGTAACCGACCTGCCGATACCTCAAAGAAACTTTACATTGCTTGCAGGTCTTTCTCCGGGAGTTACAAGGCCCTCGGCTGCTTCAGTTGGTGTACTTGGCGGAGGCGGAAACTTTGTCAATGGCGGGCCCGGAGCATCGAGTGAGTCGACGCGTTTTCGAGAATCGGGCGGATCTGTGATCTCTGCGAATGGAGCACGCGTTACCCAGAATAATTTTTCACTTGACGGCGTTGATAACAACGAATCGCAGTTTGGACAGATCGCGGTATATCCAAATCCGGATGCTATTGCGGAATTCAAGATTGAAACAAGTGTCCCCTCAGCCGAATCGGGCAGGGCGGCCGGCGCGATCATTTCAACCACCTTTAAATCCGGCGGAAACGAATTCCATGGAACGATCTTTGAGAATTATCAAGGACGATTCTTGAGTGCGGGTGCGGCGCAGTTTGATGAAAACGGTGCAAACAGCGGAAATAACCCAAATTATGTTACACATAATTATGGCGGCACAGTCGGCGGTCCGATCTTTTTCCCAAGACCCGGGATCAACAATAAGGATCCATTCTTTTATGATGGCCGAAACCGATCTTTCTTTTTTGTTTCGGTTGCTGGTCAGCGAAATGGAACCCCGGCGTTTGGCGGCGGAGAGTTTCCGTTTGTAACCGTGCCGACGGCGGCAATGAGAGCCGGAGACTTCAGCGAGCTCCTTACCGGCGGAAATACGACCTATAACCTTGCCGGCGGCGGACAGGTGGTTGCCCCGACAGGGACGATATTCGCACCAGACGGAACTCCTATACCTGGAAATAATTTGGCAAATTGCGCCACATGCGGAGCGTTTTCTGTTTACGGTTCTAACTTGCTGAATGCCTATCCGCTTCCGACAGAAGCCGGATTTATAAACAACTATCGGCGAAACCGGGCTGAGCGTTCAACTGTTGATAGCTATGACGTCAAGATCGATCACCGAATAAACGATTCAAATACCATCTTTGGTAGATATAGCCGGGCCAAGAATTCTCGAATCCGCGACAACAATTTCCCGCTCGGAACATCGCCGAATGGAAATGATCTGCCGTCCGGATTTGGCGCCGGAGACGAGTTTGGTAATTCCCGCGGAATAACCCTTGGCGCTACACAAATTTTCTCGCCAACGGTTGTAAATGACATGCGCGCCGGATGGACAAAGGTCCAGATCGGTATCAACAACCCCGGGATCAATGGTTCGCTTGGTTTTAATCCGGGGGTTGATGCGGCATTAGGAAGCACCAATATCAATGCTTGCGGAACTTGCGAAGGTATCTCGTTGATCGGAATAGTCGATCCGAGTTTCAGCCAGGAATTCGTCGGTGACGGTGGTCCGTTCTTTTTCCTCTCAAATAACTACAATTTTGCCGACACGGTGACGATCGCCCGGGGAAATTCGATACTTAAATTTGGTACGGATCTCAGAAATCGTAGAAATACAAATTTTGACGGGGGCAGAAACGGCGGAACGAAAGGACAGTATCAATATGGAACCTCGGTAGGCGGCTTTGCCTCAGGAAATTACAACGGGATCGGACCGAACGACACCGGTTCGGCTGTTGCAAATTTCCTGCTTGGTTATCAACCTGGTTTCCTCGGACGGGGAACACCGGGCGGGCCGTACACTCTTCAGAGTTCAGAGTTGGCGTTCTTTGTTCAAAACGATTGGAAAGCCAGCCCGGACCTGACTCTTAATTTGGGATTGCGCTACGATATTTTTACTGCTCCTACTGAGCGGTTTGATCGCCAGGTCAATTTTGATCCGGCGTCCGGAAATTTGATAGTAGCTGGTGAAAATGCTCCCGGCGGACGTGATCTTGCGAAGAATGATCTTAACAATTTTGGGCCGCGGATCGGTTTTGCTTACAGCGGTTTTATGGATCGTAAACTGGTTGTCCGGGGCGGCTACGGTTTGGTATACACCACCGATGTCAGTGGTGTTCAGCCTTTAACGGCTAACCCGGGTACCGGCGCAGCGAATTTTCAATGTACCCCGATCACAAATCCGGGTGGATGTCCTCCGACCTATCCGGTCGGCCGGTATCCTTTTGAAACGGGAATCCCGTTTGCTCCGGGATCCGAGATCGCAAATGCACCGGGAACAATCTTTCCGGCACCGGGTGGCAGCCAAATCATATTTAATGATCCCGATCGAAGGGATGCGTTTGTACATCAGTATAATCTGACGCTTCAATATGAATTCGCTACAAATTGGCTTGCCGAGATCGCATATGTCGGATCTCAATCCCGAAATTTGTTGACCGTAACAAATATTGGAAACAACAATGATAATGGCGGACCGGGCTCCAGGGAAGTTGCCAATATTTCAAATGTGATCGCGACGCGAAACAACGCGTCTGCGAATTACAATTCTATGCAAACCAAACTGGAAAAGAGATTTACCGATGGCTTGTCAATTTTGTCGACCTATACCTTTGCTAAGGCGATCTCAGATAATCCCGGCGGATTCTGCTTTGGCGGTACCGGGCCAAGCACCTGCGGTCCAGATGATCCGCTAAGGCCGGAGCTGGATCGGGCTCTTTCAGACCTTGACGTAAGGCATCGGTTTACCTTTGCAAACGTTTATGATCTGCCGATCGGTATTGGAAGGAAATATCTAAAGGATATACCGACAGGGCTTGATTACCTGATCGGCGGCTGGCAGCTAAACAACATTGTAACGCTTCAGAGCGGGCCGGTGTTTACCGTTACCCAGGGCGGCGCCCGGGTTAATATCGTCGGTGATCCGACTCCAACTCAGCAGCAGGCCGCAGAGGGTAGGCAGCTAAACATAAATGCGTTTGCTCCGCCAACAATTCCGGTATTTGCAAACGATCCTAACGGTCCTAAAATCGGAACATTGGGCAGGAATACCTTCCGAGGTGAATCTCAGCAATACTGGGATGCAAATATCTTTAAAAACTTCCCGGTTCGATGGATCAGCGAGGCCTTTAATGTGCAGGTTCGAATCTCGGTCTTCAACGTATTGAACCACGTTAATCGGTCGGCGCCTATTGCCGATATCAACGACGTAACGAATTTCGGAAGAGATTTTTCGGAGCAGCGAAGAAGACAGATGGAATTTGGTTTGAAGATTATCTTCTAGACTAAACCGGGGGGGGATAATTTTAGAAGATGGCGAGTGGCGTGTAATGAAAATTGCGCGCCACTTGTCGATTTATTTGCATTGAATTATTCAGCAAGTAAATTTAAAATATAAATCATCAGACAGAAGAAGAGATTAGGCACTCAAAAAGAGTTTCGAATGAGATTTGTATTTAGAAAGCTCGGTTTCGCGTTGTCATTTGCCTTGATTTTTTCGGCCTTTGCTTATGATGCATTGGCACGGGGCGAAATCGAGAATCTTGGCTCCAGCGCATTTCCAGGGTTAAACCTGGGTTCCGAGGCTCTTCGCGACGACGAAATCCGGGCAAAAGCCTTTGAGGAGCTTCGAAAGGGGAATTGGGCCGGTGCGAAAGAGTTGTTTGAAAAGGTGCTTGCAAGCTCGGCCGATGACGTTTTAAGCCTCTACGGCAATTCGGTTGCAACGTTTAATCTCCGCGACATCAAAACGGCGCAGACCACGGTTGAAAAGGCGATCAAATTGCTCTCCGCTTCGGGTGAAAATAGCCGTTTGCTGGCCGATTGTTATGTACTGGCGGCGGTCATTTTTGCCAATCAGAAAGATAACGAACGCGCGATCGAGACTTTGTCGAAGGCGATCAGACTTCACCCGGATCACTACGACGCAAATATTTCCCTCGCACGAGCCTACTTTGGCAATAGCGATCTAGAAAATGCGGCCTTATTTTTTCGAAAAGCTGTGACTCTTCGGCCAACGGATCTTCGCGCGCGTTTCTTTTTGGCGACGACGCAAGAACGCCTCGGTAATTCGAAAAAAGCATTGAAGGAATATCGGGAAATACTGCGGCTTGATCAAAATAGTCTCCAGGGGAATTTGGGCCTTGGGGTATTGCTGTTGAAAGAAGATGGGTCGACCTCGGCTGAAGGAATTGAGGCACTTGAAAAGGTGATCGCGGTTAGAAGTGATGTTTACGAGGCACGTATAACACTCGGAAAAACCTACGTAAGGTTAAAAAAATATGAGGA
>JABDJV010000459.1 GCA_013003295.1 Pyrinomonadaceae bacterium
TCTAATTGCAGAATCACGAGGCGCGTGGCAATTTATGGGAACTGCACAATCATTATAAAGGTTAGGTTAGATCTAATTGCAGAATCACGAGGCGCGTTCACAAAAATACTATGACCCTAAAAGTTGGCGAGACATTTTCAGTTTCCAGGGAGATAACCGATAAACTCATACGCAATTTTGCAGAGCTTTCCGGCGACTATAATCCGATCCATTTGGATGAGGAGTTTGCAAAAAAAACTCGATTTGGCAAGCGAATCGCACATGGAATGCTTACCGCGTCTTTTATTTCGGCGCTTTTAGGGTATGAACTGAGCGTGAGAAAAGTTGTCTATCTCGGACAGACACTGAATTTCAGACACCCGGCGTTTATTGGCGATACCGTAACTGCCACCGGGACAATAACCAATATTCGCGATGACAAGCCGATCGTGACAATCGAGACGATATGCAGAAATCAAAACGGCGAGGTGCTTCTCGAAGGCGAGGCCATTTTGATGCTCCTGGATTGACGCCGGACCGCAGGCGACCCGCCTGCAAAGATCGCGACAGCGATCTCACCGCCGTCCAACCAAACCAAGAATAATGAACCCTTCAACACAACATTCAGACCAACTCAAAGAGCTGCGCGATAAGATCTCCAGCGGCAGAAGCGTTTTGAATTTGAGCGGCCTGACCTCAATTGCGGCAAAGGCCTATGTCTTGTCGGAACTGCAAAAAGATTCGGATCGGACCTTTGTCATCGTCGCAAATTCGAATAAGGAACTGGAAACCTGGGAAAACGACCTGGAATTTTTTCAAAAATCTGCCGCAGATCCGGAATCGGAAGTCGAAAGTCTCGAGAGCCGATTATTGACGCTTCCTTCCTTTGAAGCCGACGTTTATTCGGGCGTTTCACCCCACGCGGAAACTCAGGAAGTGAGAGCTCTGGCATTGTGGAGATTGCTGGACAATGCTCCGGATTTCCTGATCACGTCGGCAAAATCACTGATCACCAAAACGATCTCACCGAAAAACCTAAAAGACCTCGGTGCAATCTTGAAACGCGATTCCGATTTCTCGCCCGAGGAATTGATCGAAAAGCTCCTTGCCAGCGGCTATCGGCAAGAAGAGCCTATTGCGAACGTTGGCGAATTCTCAATGCGCGGCGGAATCGTCGATATTTGGTCGCCCGATTCCGAAACGCCCGTGAGGATCGAGTTTTTTGGCGATACGGTTGATTCGATACGTTCTTTTGATGCAAATACCCAGCTATCCATCGAGCAGCTTAAAGAGACCAGTGTCGCGCCGATGCGGGAATTTGCTGCCGATTCGGATGATTTTAAGATATGGGCGGAAACGGCAAAAGAGAATTTCAGTGACGAATCCTTCGCACGCAACCTGAAAGACAGAACTGAATTTGCCGATGAGGGAGAGGATTTCTCGGGTTGGGAATTTCTGTTTTCACTCGTTCGGCCAATGGAATCCGACGTTTTTGAGTATTTGAAAAACGCGATCTTCATTTTCGATGAACCGGCAATAATCGAGCAAGCTCTGGCTGAACATTATCAGAAAACCCTTGATCATTACGAAGAGATCATCGAGCACGGAGAGATCGGACTTGCTCCGGAAACGCTCTTTTTGGATTCGACGCAGCTTCGATCGAAATTGGAAATAATTCAGAGATTGGAATTGCGCAGCCTGGGCAAACTTGCCGCGGAAACAGACGAAGAACTCGCCCTGGAAGGGAAAATCGGCAGATCAAAGATCTCCGATCTTAACTTTCGAAATGAGGATCAACGTCCGAAAAAAGGCGGTCATAAACCGATATTCTTATTTTCGACGGCTGAAAACTCTGCAGATTTTGAGATTCAATCTCGTTCGGTTCGTAAATATCAAGGGGATATTAAGAAATTCGCGAAGTTGTTTCCCGCAACGGCGCAAAGTTCGCAAAGTAGAGAACAAGGCGAATTGCGTATGACGAATGACGAATTGCTAAAAGCATTGTTTGTTTTTCAGTCAAACGGGCTCGCTGAAAGGTTTAACGATATCTTGCGCGATTATGATGTGATCCTGCCGCAAGACCTTCTAAAAACCGGAGACCTTTCCGGCGGCTTCGAAATTCCATCGCTAAATACAAAGATCTATACCGAAACAGAGGTATTTGGCGAACAAACTCATTCTGAATTTGAACCGCAGAAACCGAAAACACGAAGCCGAAAACCCAAAACGTCGGCGTTCATATCCGATTTTCGCGACTTAAAGCAAGGAGACTACGTCGTCCACGTCGACCATGGGATCGGGCGGTTTGACGGTTTGCAGACCATTGAAACAAGCGGTGTCGAACGCGAATTCGTGCTCTTGCACTACGCCGAGAAATCAAAATTATTTGTTCCTGTCGAAAGGCTCGATCTTGTATCCCGTTATTCCTCTGGCGAGGGCGTTCAACCAAATCTCGATAAACTCGGCGGGATCGGTTGGCAAAAAACCAAGGCCAAGGCCAAACGTGCGATGCGCGATATGGCCGACGAATTGCTGCGTTTATACGCCGAGCGCGAACTCGTTCAAGGCTTCGCATTTTCCAAAGATGCGCCATGGCAAAAGGAATTTGAGGATGCATTTCCCTACAAACTTACTGAAGATCAGACCACCTCGGTTGAGGATATAAAAAAGGACATGGAAACGCCGACGCCAATGGACCGCCTTATTATTGGCGATGTCGGCTACGGAAAAACCGAGGTCGCAATGCGGGCAGCATTCAAGGCGGTTATGGACGGAAAACAGGTCGCAATCCTTACTCCGACAACGGTCCTTTCCTACCAGCACTTTGAAACTTTCAAAAAAAGGTTTGCCGCCTTTCCGGTAAAAATCGAAATGATCTCACGATTTCGCTCCCGAAAGGAGCAAAAAGAGATCGTCGAGCTAACCGAAAAAGGAGAAGTCGACATTCTGATCGGCACTCACCGGATTCTTTCGACCGACGTCAAATTCTCAAAACTCGGTCTTGTCGTAGTTGATGAAGAACAGCGTTTTGGGGTGGCACACAAGGAAAAGCTTAAGCAGCTCAAGAAAAAGGTCGATGTTTTGACACTCTCGGCGACGCCAATTCCGCGAACCTTGAACATGTCGATGATGGGGATGCGCGACATGTCTGTGATCGAGACCCCTCCGCGCGACCGTTTGGCCATTCATACGCAAGTGGTCCAGTTTTCAGAAGGCGTAATAAAGTCAGCCATCGAGCTTGAGCTTTCGCGAAACGGTCAGATATTTTTTATACATAACCGGGTCCAAACGATCGATGCGATCGCTGCGCATGTTCAGCGAATTGTACCCAATGCGCGTATCGTCATCGGGCATGGCCAAATGAGCGAAAAAGAACTCGAAAGAGTGATGCTCGAATTCGTTGACTACAAATATGACGTTTTAGTTGCGACAACGATCATAGAAAACGGGATCGATATTCCGCGTGCGAATACGATTATCATAAATCGCGCTGACAATTATGGACTCTCACAGCTCTATCAACTGCGCGGAAG
>JABDJV010000087.1 GCA_013003295.1 Pyrinomonadaceae bacterium
CTTTATGTCAATTCCAGCCGATTCAAAGACAAAATTTATTGAGGGAAAGACAGCAAGGAGAAATACGTTGTGAAGAAATGTGCGATTTTATTAGCTCTTTTAGTTTTTATTTCATCGGTGGCAAACGGGCAGACCAACTTGGTTTTGGATGATGCCTTTACATATTTCGAAGCCGAAACAATAAAAACGAACAGAAAACACAAGGGCTGGTATTTAGAACCGAGTTTGAAAATGCTTGGAGATGTGCCGAGAAGAAGTGCTTTTCGCATTGACGTAAAAAAGAATGGAAAAGTGGTCTACGCTCACCGGTGCATGCTCGCAGGCATGTCCAAAAAAGAAACACAGGCCTGTTACGACCGGAATAAGCTGACTAAAGATACCGGTTGGTTCGACGTCGAAGTCTATTTCGTTAACGGCGATACCGACGAAGAAACACGTGTGCGAACTTATAAGATCGACGTCCGCAAATCTTACAAAGTTGCCAGCGAGGCCGATTTTTATATTCAGCGATATGCCGATATTGGAGTTGGGTATCTTGAGGTGAAAAGCGACATACTCTATCTCCATACCGTAATCGCAACGAATAAGGGTTACGGCAAGGAATTCGGTTATTCACCCTTTGTTCGATGCACTCTAAACGGGACGCCGTTTAGACTCACTAAGAACAATGCATCGGGCTTTGAGCAAAGGCAATACCGCGTTTCGAGAGGATTTCAGGGAGTGACCGTTCGGCTTCCGCTGACCTTGGGAAATAAGCCCGTTTATGGCGATGACATCACAAACAAACCAGGAAAATGGGAGTGCAGGATAGTTGGGAATGGTAACCGGGAAGTGGCAAGAATCTTTAGGTTTGAGGTGAATGGTGATGGGTCGATCGCCAGGCATCCAGAGCAAGTAAACGGGAACGTCAATTTAGATGAAAACACTTTTCTGATCGATCTGGAAATTCCAAAGGGTGGCAGCGTGATCGATCGCGCCCTACTGCCTTCAGCAAACCGGGGGCTGTTCTACGGAATTCCGTGGTCGACTACCGAGGGAAAGGCGATGGCGGCAAAAATGCCGAAGAAAGGAAATCCGTTTCCAACATTTGTGAAAAAATAGAGGAGTAAGCGTAATGAAAAGATCGATTTTAATAAGTTTGATCACAATTTTGATATTGAGTGTTTTTGTTTCGGCGCAATCTAATTCGGGGCGGCAGATGGTTATGGACGATGGCTACACGTTTTTCATAGCCAAACCCGTGAAAGGAAGGAACGCGAAAAACTCAGGTGATATTGATATTGGCTGGAGGCTACAGCCGAGTTTACGGCTGATGGGGACCTTTCCCGATAACAGCGGATTTCGAATCGTTGTAAGGAAAAACGCCAAGCAACTCTCAAAATTCTTTTGTACGGCTTATGTCTACCGAAGGGGTGATGACCGAAATTTGAATGCGAGAAGAAACTATGGCGAGGTGCCCTTTGATGACTTCATCCAGCTCAATCGCTGCTCTAACGAAAACAAGCCGATCAAGCCCACCGGGATGATGGACGTGGAAGTTTACTACGTCGACGGAGACACCGACGAAGAAAAACTTGTCAGAAAACACAGGATCGACGTGAGGAAAATGCCGTGGATCAAAGGATTCAAGGGAGCGACTTATCGGGGAGTATCGGAATATGTTGTCCAGCGGCATGCGGAGGCGGCGGTTGGTATTATTCATATTGCCAATGGGAGGGGCTCGAACTATATCAACGGCAGCAGCCTGAGCTCAAAACCGTTCAACACCGATGTGAGATCTACGGGAACTAATGGAAAGTTGATGCTCTATTTGTCGATTTCTCCCGGGAAAAAGAAGTCAATGAACGGGTATATTCGTTGCTCGGTAAACGGTCAGCGCATAAAGCTTGTGGATGACAAGTTCAAACCCCGCTGGGTAAACAGGTCGTACTTTTATGATTCCGCACTCGCTTACAGACAAACGCCCAAGTTTCAGGAGCGAGTGGTATTTACGTACATGATCGGGGCGCTGCCGCTTTTGACCGGCGAGCGGGATGTAGGGACAAAGATCGAAGACCATCCCGGGAAATGGGAGTGTTCTGTTTTGGAAGACGGAGAGGTTATTAGAAAAATCCGCTTCGAAGTTGGTTCAGACGGAAAGATCGTTCCGCATCCCGAACAGCAGAGTGGAAACGTAAATCTCTATTACAATGCATTTCTTGTTGATGTTGAGATACCTAAAGGCGGTGCTTCAATTGACGAGCGGCTGATGCCGCAGCAAGAAGCGGGTTTCTTCTACGGAATCCCGTGGACGACCCGTACCGGGAAAGCAGCAGCGGCGGGCGTGTCAAAAAAGGGCAAGCCATATCCGGTTCTTCCGAAATAGTCTGCCGTGAAAAGAAGATGTTCTTATTCGAAAGCGCAAAAAAACCGAATGTTTGCGTCTAAAATATTGTTCTGAAATTTGACTAGTTCGTATTTTTTGATGTATTTCTTTAGAACCGCAATTTAAAAAAACCATAAACAAAGACAGAAGGAGAGAAAATGAAAAAGACCTTGAGTTTAGTTTTAGCAGCGTTAATGCTTGTCGTATTGGGATGTTCATTGGGAGGCTTGGGTACGAAAGAAGAGCCTGCTCCAACCCCGGTTGCGGATAAGCCCGATACGGGTGACTCTACCTCCACCGACAAGCCAGAATCGACATCAAGCGGCGGCTCTGCAGCTGTGAATTACGAAAACTTTAGCAAGTTGAAATTTGATATGAGTTACGACGAGGCTAAAGGAGTAATGGGCGGCGACGGCAACGAAACGAGCAGCTCAAAATCGGGAAGCTACGAATCAAAAAGCTACCAATGGAAAGATGGACGAAAGAGCGTACGGGCCAGATTTAGAAACGGAAAGCTTGCAAGCCGAAGTCAGACCGGTTTGACCGACAGCGATGGCAAAGCTGATATTTCACAGGCCAAGTTTAATGAAGTGAAAACGGGGATGAGTTACGATGAAGCCAAGAAGATTCTTGGTGAAGGGGAACTCGTTTCAGAATCAAGGATCGCCAGCACGACGTTGACATCCTATATTTGGAAGGGTCCGAAATACTCGAGTATTCGTGCGAGTTTTAAGAACGACGAACTCTCTAATAAATATCAGTCTGGATTAAAATGATTTAAGCCAGCAAAACTAGATCGCCGCCGGAAATTGACTATGTTCCGGCGGCGTTTTCTTTTAAAAAATCGTGATTTTAGACGGCCGGGGCGGATTGATAGCCTGGTGAGAGTTTGCGAAGATTTTCAACCGCCTTCGGCAGGACTTCCAATACATATTCGACGTCTTCCAGCGTGTTTTCCTTGCCAAAACTAAAACGAACGGCTCCGCGAGCCAGGTCTTCAGCCTGACCGAGCGCAAGAATTATCGGCGACGGCTCGAGACTTCCCGACGAACACGCCGACCCGGTGGAAACGGCGATTCCCTGCATATCAAGATTGATCAGAATACCCTCGCCTTCCAGGTGATTAAAAGTAACATTTGAGATGTTTGGTAAGCGTGTGTCAGGCTTGCCATTGAAAATAACGCCGGGAATCCGTTCCTTTACACCGTCCTCAAAAGTCTCGCGCAGGTCGCGTAATCGATCGAAACTTGTTTTCAGACCTTCCCTGGCCAATTCACAAGCTTTTCCAAGCGCAACGATAGACGGAACATTCTCGGTTCCGCCCCGTTTTTCTCTTTCCTGATGTCCGCCAAGGTTTTGGGGCTTCAGGCGCACTCCGCGGCCCGAATATAAGGCACCAGTTCCTTTTGGGGCATAAATCTTATGAGCCGAAAGCGATAGCAGGTCACAGCCGATTTCCCCGACATCTATCGGGATCTTACCCGCGGCCTGAACCGCGTCGGTATGAAACCAAATCTTATTTCCATTCTTCCGGCAATCTTTTACTATCTCACCGACCTTTCTAACGGGCTGAATGGTACCGATCTCGTTATTAGCCATCATTAGTGAGATCAGGACCGTATCTTCCCGTATCGCCGCGCTGACGTCTTCGACTCTGACGATCCCATCCCCATAAACCGGTAGATAGGTTACTTCAAACCCCATTTCTTCGAGTTTTTCGCAAACATTGATCACAGCAGGGTGTTCGATTCGGGAAGTGATTATGTGTTTGCCGTATTTTTCGTTCATTTCGCAAAGACCGCGAATCGCCAGATTGTTTGATTCCGTTCCGCCCGATGTGAAAATAATTTGATTAGGCTTTGCATTAATCAGGTCGGCGACCCGGTGGCGGGCTTTATCTACCGCGCCGCGCGCCTCCTGACCAAAAAAATGGATGCTTGAAGGATTCCCGAATTTCTCGGTTAGATATGGAAGCATCTCTTTAACAACATCAGGGTCGATCGGGGTTGTGGCCGAATTGTCTAAATAAACTCTGCGAAACATGTCTCGATTTTAGCAGAAAATACCGCCAGCTAACATCAAACGAATCAGTACGGTGAGCGGTAGCGACCCGAAGTAGGTATAAGTGCAAGCACGTTGGTTTCAGTTGGAGCACGCTTTCGAATTCACCCGTTCCGAATTAAGAGGGTATTCAGGTCGCTACCGCTTCCTGTACCGTTTTGTGCAGAGGGGGGCAACCGCCGCCTTTCTGCCAATTATTGTTGCCCCGAAAATGGCAATAAGATAAGATATTACGTTACGGAACAAACCGTATTTTAATAGCGTAAGTTATTTTTTATAAGGATATTAGAATGGATTTTACAACGAAAGAAATTTTCAAAAGATACGCACAGATGGCGGTCGGAAAAACGATCTCACCTGTATTTCTAAACATTTTGGTGACATCGGTCTGCGACATGCGCTGCACTCATTGTTTTTTCACCGATGAGCTGAATGACCGGCCACGCAAAAAGCTTCAGATGAAGACAGCAGATATCGAAAAGATCTCCGAGACTTTAGGCGGAAACCTGGGTGTTTTGGTTCTTGCCGGCGGAGAGCCGTTCACACGCAAAGATCTGCCCGAGATCTGCAACGCTTTTTATCGAAACAACAAACTCGATTCGGTTTACCTGATGTCGAACGGGCAAATTCACCCGAGGATCATTCCCGATGTTACGAGAATTCTTGAAGAAAACCCGGAGCTGAATGTGACCGTAGCCCTGGGAATTGACGGCATGAAAGAGGCCCATGAGAAAATTCGCCAGAAAGAGGGAAGTTGGGACAAAGCGATTCACACGGCGCGAACTCTGCAGGAAATGAAAAAAGAATATCCGAACCTGGATATTCAAACCTGTACCTGTGTAATGGCCTCAAACGAAGAGACCATATTTGATTGGTATGATTTCCTGAAATACGACCTAAAGCCGGACAAGATCAACATCAATTACATACGTCCTCCGTCAAACGACCCAAAGGAGCTGGAGTTTGATCACGAAAAGTACGCGCAGCTTTCCCACATGATCCTGGAAGATGTAAAAAATGCAGCGATCAAGAATAACTACGGAGGCAAATCAGGGTTTTTTAAGGCGGCTGTAGATATCTATATGCACGATCTTATCGCCAAAACAAAAGAAACCGGCGAGGCTCAGCTGACTTGTTTTGCCGGTTCGGCTGGTGCCGTGATCTATGATGAGGGAACAATTTCGTCTTGTGAAAATCTTTCTGATACCGGAAACCTGCGCAATTTTGAGTGGGATTTCCAGAAGGCCTGGACATCGCCGGCGATGGCGGCGAGGCGCAAGAAGGCGCAGAATGGCTGTTTTTGTACCCACGAATCTAATTGCTATTACCCGAGTTTGCCGTTTAATAAGCAACATCTCGTAAAGATCAAAAAACTTGAGCGCGAGATGAAGAAGGCGAGCAAGAATCTAGAACAGAATTTGCCTCAAAGCGAGGGCGTTGCAGTAAAAGCTTAAACTCAATGCCGCATAACGATCCGAAAATTCTTATCATTTCTTCCGATACCGGCGGTGGACACCGTTCTGCTGCGCAGACGATCGCCGAGGGTGCGAAAAAATTCTGGCAGGGTGAGAATATTGCAGTCCGAATTGTTAAAGCCGTGGAGGAATCACATGGGATCACCAAGAAAATGGTGAACCTTTATAACTGGATCCTGAAGAACAAACAGCCGTGGATGAAGTACTACTATTGGTTTATCAATAAGTTTCAGCCCGAGAAAAGGCCATTCTTTCTAAATCGAAGTATCGTATTTTGTAAGGCTCAGTTCGAAAAGTGGTTTCCGCATATTATCGTTAGCGTTCATCCGATGACGCAGCATATGTTTGCGAGAATCCTGAGAGAGCTAAATTTGCTCAACAAGATTCCGCTGGTAACCGTGGTAACTGATCCGTGTTACGGTTTTTGGAAAGGTTGGGCGTGTGATGAGGTTTCTCTTTATTTGGTAGCCAATGAGGACGCGCGCAGGCAGCTCTTAGACTACGGCATTTCACCTGAGAAGATTAAGATCTCGGGGATGCCGATCAATCCTAAAT
>JABDJV010000106.1 GCA_013003295.1 Pyrinomonadaceae bacterium
GGTTCAACCGGCAATTCAGTATTGATTTCTACCGAAAAAACAAGGGTTTTGGTGGATGCGGGCTTGAGTGCGCGACAGACTCTGCTCAGACTCGGTGAGGTCGGCGAGGATTTCGAGAAGCTGGACGGGATCCTGATCACACACGAGCACGGCGATCATGCCGGCGGGCTCAGGGTTTTGCTTAACACCGTCGATTGCCCCGTCTATATTTCCGAGAAAACTCATGAAGCCTATCTAAAACCAAAGCGAAGCGCTAATGCGGAAAAGGAACGCATGCTTCGATCCGAAAAGCTAAAAGACAATACTGTTGAAATTGAATCGAGTGAGGAGTTTAGGATCGGCGATATTGATTTCGAACCTTTTTCGGTTCCCCATGATGCGGCAGATAATTTTGGCTTTGTTGCGAAAAACAGAGGTCATCGGATCGCGACATTGATGGATTTCGGACACTTCACTCCGTTAATCAGAGAAAGCCTCCGCGGATGCGACGGTATCGTCGTCGAATCAAATCATAGCCTCGATATGCTTAAAGCGTGTCCGGTTTATAGTTGGGATCTGAAGCAAAGAATATCTTCAAACACAGGGCACCTGTCGAATGAGGCCTTATCGGATTGGCTGACCAATGATTTTGACGGAGGCGCGCGGGATATAGTTTTGACCCATCTTTCTCAAAAAGCCAACGAACCAAATCTCGCGAAGATAACCGCCGAATCCGCCCTTCGATGCCGCCCACCGCTGTTTGCGTCCGATGCCAGGATCTCACTTTCCCGCCCTGACCGGCCGACGGATTGGATCGAATTTTAAGAGAGATTGCCCGCGAAACACGCGAAATACACGAAAAAGGATTCGTTCAGCTCATGCAACTCAGATTGATTCAGACATTTTTGATTTGAATAGAGAAGCAAAAAACTCTTTAAAAATCTTTTCTCTTTTTTTTCGCGTCTTTTCGCGTATTTCGCGGGCAATCTCTTTGACCCCCAAAACCGAGCCCTTCTCATTACCATTGGAGAACTGCTGAATCCGAATTTTCCGTATATTTCGCGTGTTTCGCGGGCAATCCCTCTTAAGCTTCCAAATCCGAAACTCTTCTCATAACCCTTGGAGACTTGCCGATCGCAAACAGCTTGATCAGTATCAGCCCGGCCGCAAACCCGCCGATGTGCGCACCATAGGCCACTCCTCCGCCTTCAGAAGACGACATATAACCCTGGAAAAGCTGAAACGCGATCCAGATCCCCAGCGCCACAAATGCCGGTACGGTCGTCATCATATTAAACAGCAGTGCGCGGACCTTTCGTTTTGGAAACAAAAGTATATAGCCACCCAACACTCCGGAGATCGCACCCGACGCTCCGAGCATTGGAATGATCGAATCCGGCCCCAAAGCGACCTGGGCCAACGCCGCCCCGATCCCGCAGATCAGATAGAAGACCGCATATCGAATATGACCGATGAGGTTTTCGATATTGTCTCCAAATACCCAAAGAAAAAGCATATTTCCAAAGATATGAGAGAATCCGCCGTGCATAAACATCGAACTCAGGAAGTTAAAATATACGCCCATGGTCGCGGGATAGTGATTCAGCTGCGCCGTCTCGCTTCCAACCCTAAGGGTCTGCGGCCCGACGAGGTCAACGCCAGTCGTAACCTCGTGAGGAACAAGCGAAAAAGCATAGGTAAATGCGTCGTTGCCGCCTAAACCCTGTAAAAAAACAAAAACGATGATATTTATCCCTATGAAAACATAGTTTACATATGGGATGATCACGATGTCAGAATTGTCGTCGCCTACTGGAAACATATTCTCTCCTTAAATTCGAATTTAGACGCCTCTTCGGTTAGGGATTCTTTGCGTTCCGCAGAAGCGCAAAACCCTCGCTCCGGGCCACAAATGTTGCCGCAGTGATATCCCCAACCACATTAAGGGTGGTACGGCACATGTCCAGAATCCGATCGACCCCAAGTATGATCGCGATCAATGCCGGATCGATACCGATCATCGCCAGGATGCCGATAATAAACGGAATTGAACCTGATGGAACGCCTGCCGTTCCAATACCGCCGAGTATCGCCAAATAGACGATCATCAGCTGCTGTCCGATCGATAAGTCAAATCCGGCTAGCTGCGCAATAAACAGCACCGTCACACCCTCGTAAAGCGCAGTACCGTTTTGGTTTGCCGTCGCGCCGACCGTGAGCACAAAACTGTTGATCTCCTTTGGCACACCCAGGTTCTCTTCGGAAATTCGAAGTGCGGTCGGGAGCGTCGCATTCGAAGAACTTGTCGAAAAAGCAGTGACAATTACCGTCCAGACGCGCCGGAAGAAATCGATCGGATTGATCTTCGACAGAAACTTTATGGAGATCGAATAAATAACAAAGAAGTGAAATCCAAGCCCCAGCAGAACCGTGAATACAAACCAGAAAAGGGACTTGAGGAGATCTAATCCAAATAACGCAATATTATTGAATAACAAGCACGCCACTGCATAGGGCGCAAACTTCATAATGATATCAATGATCTTTGCGGTGATAGCGAAAAGGCCCTCGTTAAAACCGACAAATGGAGCCGAAACTGGTGTCGGAAGCAAGGTGATCGCTATTCCAACGATCAGCGCAAAAAACATTATATGGAGCATGTTTGGGTTTTCACCGGAGATCGAATAAAACACGCTCTTAGGCACGATCGTCTTTACAACCGACATTAACGGAGTATCCGTCGCCGCTTCGTCAGCCTTTTTCTGGGACTCAACCCGATCGGCAGCGCTTGATTTATACTTCGCTTCAAGCTTTGTACGGGTTTCAGCATCAACGCGTTCACCGGGCCGTATTGTATTGGCCAAGGTCAACCCGATGATGACCGAAATCGCGGAAATCACCAGCGTGTAGCCAAATGATTTTGCTCCTATCCTTCCCAATTTTCTGATATCGCCGATTCCCGCTACACCGACAACAAGGGATGAAAAAACAAGAGGAACAACGATCATGAGCAGCAGATTCAGGAAGAGCTGGCCAATCGGCCTGGTGAAATTCTCAACCACCCAGGTGACGTTTGGATTTTCGCCTCCCAGGTACACATTTACTGCCAGTCCCGCAGCAACGCCAATCAGCAGACCGATGAGAATTTTTGTATGAAGCGCGATTCCCTTCGGTTTATCCGGAGTATCATCGTCCAGATCGGTTCCCAATTCCTGCGAATAGGCGTCCTCAGGAATAACGTCATCATTTTGTTCGCTGTTTTCTTCGTTATTTTCTGCCAATTTTTTTTTAATCAGACTTGTTGCCGCAGATGTTCGCGGATAAGCGCTGATTTTTCCTATTGTTTAGTCTTGGAATCTCAGATCCGCGAAATCCGTGGAAATCCGCGGCAAATTCTCTTACCTTCCCCACTTTAATTTATTTCTTAAAACGTCAAAATAGTTTCTGTTTGTCGGTCTCACAAGATTAAAACCGATGGCGCTTTTTCTAATCTTGACGCGGTCTTCTGTTTCAAGATCGTACCCAACCTGTCCATCAAGGGTTAGGACCACATCGCCGCTGTTTTTTACCAACTTCAGGACTATCTCGGCATCATCTGGGATCACGATCGGGCGATTCGTTAGGGTGAATGGGCAAATCGGGGTTAAAACCACCGCGTTCATCGAGGGGTAAACGATCGGCCCTCCCGCCGAAAGATTGTAGGCCGTAGAACCAGTAGGAGTCGAAACGATCAGTCCATCGGCGCGAAATGAATTCACGTGCTGTCCGTTTAACTCAACCTCGACCTCGATGATTCTTGCCAGGGCGGCCTTATTGATCACGACGTCATTCAAGACCCGTCCCGATGCAAGCTTTTCTTCCCCCCTCCTATGCTCGATATCGAGCATCATCCGCTGGTCACTTTCGTATTTGCCTTCGAGGATCGATTCCAGTGCGTCAAACATCTCCTCGATTCGAAACTCCGTCAGATATCCGAGGCTTCCATAGTTAACGCCCAATACGATCGCCTCTCGATTTCCGGTCAGACGCGCAGTCGAGATCATTGTCCCATCTCCGCCCAGAACGACGATCAAGTCCGCTTCATCTCTGAACTTTCTTACATCGGCAGTTTCAATATCGCAGACTTTAGCTTCGGCCCGCGGTTCGCCTATTGGGGAGACGCCGCGTTTTTCAAACCACTCAGACAGCTCACATGCGGTTTCCCAAGCCTCTGCGTGGTTTGGCTTTACGACAATGCCAACACATTTGATTTCTCGATTTGTCATTTATGGACGAAAGTATTCCGTCAATAATTAACCAAATACCCCGAAACTGCAAGTATTTTATACGAGGTAACTGGTCATAGGTGATAAGTAATCGGTGTGCGCTCAGCCGTCTGGAGAATTCTCTATTCAGAAGGTCTCTTATCGAACCAAAACAAATACTAATTACGAATTACTACCTTTCTTAAAGATCGGCAAACGAGATTACCTTTTTCATACCGTTCACGAAATACAAAACTAAAGTGCAAATACGTAAACCAATAAATGTTTGTCCTTAACTCTATTGGTAGTGGTCAAAGACCGTTTATATTTGGCGGGGATTTTCGATTCTGATACGATCTCACGCAGCGAACCCGAGCGTGAGAAATATGAAACTAACATTAGTCTTAATTGTCTCGTGTATGATCTTTTCCCTGGCGGGCTGCACTGCTTCGGAAAAGAGTGAAGGAGAAGTTTCCAAGCCCGGGGCGGACGACAATCCAATGGCCGATAAACCAAAATTTGATAAAAGCAAAGCCGAATACCTACACAAGTTTGCATTCGAATGCATCGACAAGGAATACCCGAACAAGCTTGGCCAGGTGCTCGGTGATGCGTCATATCTCAAGCCTCCAAAGGAACTGCACCCGGCTTTTTACGGCTGTTTTGACTGGCACTCATCCGTCCACGGACACTGGACGCTCACTGTTATCGTCAATAGATTTCCCGACTTTGAAAAAAACGATGCGATCATCGAAAAGCTCAAGGCAAATATCACAAAAGAGAATATTGAGAATGAGGTAAAGTATTTTGACGACAAACATAACAAAAATTACGAGCGAACTTACGGGTGGGCTTGGGCATTGAAATTGTCGGAGGCACTTCAGGAATCCGAAAACGAGGAGTTAAACCAACTCGCCAAAAGCCTCGACCCCCTGACCAAATTGATCGAGCGGAAATACATCGAATTTCTGCCGAAATTAACTTATCCGATCCGCGTTGGCGAACACACAAATACCGCGTTTGGGCTTTCATTTGCCTACGACTACGCGAAGAAGCATAGTAAGGAATTAGAAGCGTTGATCGCAAAACGCTCAAAAGAATACTATCTGGAAGATAAAGGGTGTCCTCTAACCTGGGAGCCAAGCGGCTTTGATTTTTTATCCCCTTGCCTAGAGGAAGCGTCTTTGATGCTGAAGGTCCTGCCAAAAGAAGATTTCGAGAAGTGGCTAGACGGTTTTCTACCGGGATTTAGAAACGCTCCGGAAAATTTTATTCAGCCCGCAAAAGTGAGTGATGCGTCAGACGGAAAGCTTGCACACCTCGACGGATTGAACTTTAGCCGCGCCTGGTGTTTGTATGAAATGGGTGAAGCGCTTGAAAACAAAAACCTGATCGCGGCGGCAAACGAACATTTCAATTTCAGTTACAGGAAAATCGATTCCGGTGAATACGCTGGTGAACATTGGCTCGCGTCGTTTGCGGCGTATGCCCTGATAAAAGGAAATTAACCTCTCAATTTGGTTTGACTAACCTTGCGGTCACCTCTATAATTTACGGTTTCGACTGGTGAAAATAATTTCATCGGTAAATACCAGAAGGATTGTTAATAAAATGAGTTACGCAATTATTAAAACAGGCGGAAAGCAATACAACGTAGAAGAAGGACAGATTCTTCGCGTCGCTACGATTGACGAAAAAGAAGGCGCAAAGATCGAGTTGGATGCGCTCATGACCGGCGACGGAAAGAAAACAAATCTTGATGGCGGAAAGGTTTCCGCAAAGGTTGTTGGGCATGGACGCGCGAAAAAGATCATCGTCTTTAAGAAAAAGCGCCGCAAGCAGTATAAGCGGACGCAAGGTCACCGCCAGAATTATACAGAGATTAAGATCGAGAAGATTTAGGAGGAAAAGGAGTTCAGAGTTCAGAGTTAAGAGTTCAGAGTTATTTCTGAATTTTGAATCTGAAATCTGAAATCTGAAATCGTTTTATGGCTCATAAAAAAGGTGTAGGTTCATCAAGAAACGGACGTGATTCAAACCCGAAAATGCTCGGGCTGAAGAAATTTGGCGGACAGCTGGTACGCGGCGGGAATATCCTTGCAAGGCAGCGCGGAACCAAATGGAAGCCGGGCGTTAACGTTGGCAAAGGAAAAGACGACACCCTTTTCACGACAATTGATGGGATCGTGAAATTTGAAAACAGGGGAAAAAAGGGCAAGTTTATCAGCGTATACCCGGAGGGCTCGCCAGAGCTTGAAGTTGAAACGGCATAAAACTGCTAAATTAATATCTGCAAAATGGCTTCGGTTTTAGAATCGAGGCCATTTTTTTGTGTCTTGAATACGGAAAATTACACCTCTGAAAAGTTTTTTTGACCTGGCTGAAAAAAAGTTTTCCAAATTCAAAAATGTTTAATCCTTGGCGGCAAAACACTTGTCTCGTTTTCCACATCTTTTTCCACAGGATGCCCATAAAATAAGGGCTATACTTAAAGTATTTTCTACTTGACTTCTTCAAATTCGGGTGTAAGATACGTGCATAAGTCGAAAACATTACGGTGTTTTTGACCGATTGAAAAAAGAGAAACAGATGCGGTGACGCAATTGTTTGAGAGCAACATTATCTTAGCGGAAAGTAGTTGCTATACGTTTTTAATCGAGACCGAAAGGTCTTGCTGAAGGAGATCGCAAGATCTCTGAAGTTATTTGAATAAAAACAAATAACGCCTTCATGGAAATGATCAGCCATAAAGGAAGCGAAAGTCGCTCATGCTTCGGCATTGAGCCTCGTTGCCGGGAACGTAACCGGCGGTGGAGGAAAAGCCACCTATACAAAGACCTATCGGCACAGCATCTTCGGATGTACCAGGATGAGTAATCGTTTTGATGTGCTGACCGGAAAGGGCAGACCGCTTGTCTGATTCGGGATACAAAATCGGTGATCGAGCGTGTACATGTGAGATCACCAATCTCTTTTAAGAGTACTTCGGTGCTTGAAAAAGAAAAGAAAATGCTAGTTTGAGCAATCAAACTGGCATTTTTCTTTTTGTGGCTTGTTGTCGCAATTAATCCTGAAATAACTTGCCACTAGCTTCAGCTAGTGGGAGCTCAGAAGTAGAAAACGGCTTTAGCCGAATTACCAAGGGTCGATTTGCTATAGCTCTCGGTTATTTGATCCGTTGGATCCGTCAGGTCGCTACCGCTCCCCGTACCTTTCCTGGATTGAAGTTCCTCGTCTGTCCCACTCGCAGTACTGATCTGTTTATCTTACAATTACACTTCATGTTTATAGACCGGGTAAAAATTCGAATTACAGCAGGAAATGGCGGCGACGGAGTTACGGCTTTCCGTCGCGAAAAATTTGTGGCGCGTGGCGGCCCGTCGGGAGGCGACGGCGGAAAAGGCGGCGATGTTTGGCTGGTTTCCGATGAAAATCTAAATACACTACTGCATTTACGCTACAATCCTGAGCACAAAGCCGAACGGGGCCGTCATGGAGAAGGATCGATGCGATACGGAAAAGACGGCGAGGATAAAATTGTCCGGGTTCCTATCGGCACAGAGGTTTTTGACGCGGATACAAATGATCTGCTTTTTGATTTTACCGAAGACGGGCAGAAGTTTCTCGCTGCCGAAGGCGGACGCGGCGGATTCGGAAACACACACTTCAAGAGTTCTACGAATCAAGCGCCGCGGTATCACCAGGAAGGAGGCGTCGGTGAATACCGTGAACTCCAGCTGGAACTCAAGCTCATCGCCGACGTCGGCCTGCTTGGCTTTCCAAATGCGGGGAAATCAACCCTGATCTCAGTGATTTCTGCTGCAAAACCGAAGATCGCCGACTATCCTTTTACGACACTCGAGCCGAACCTCGGCGTTGTAAACGTCAACGATTTTAAAACCTTTGTCGTCGCAGATATGCCCGGTTTGATCGAAGGCGCCTCAGACGGCGCGGGACTTGGTGATCGATTCCTGAGGCATGTAGAGCGCACAAAAATGCTGCTCCATCTCGTCGACGTCTCGTCGGTTTCCGGCCGTGATCCGGTTGAGGATTACGAAACGATCAACCGGGAACTAAAAAACTATGATGAAGATCTGGCCAATCGCCCGCAAATTGTTGTGGCGACAAAACTAGATGCTTTAGATGAGCCGGAGAGACTGGAAAATTTACGAGCAAAAGCAAAGGAGGACGAACGCGAATTCTTTGAGATCTCTTCCGTTACCAGACAGGGAACAAAAGAATTGATCTTTGCCGTTTCCGAACGCCTGGATAAAATTGCCAAAGCCAACATTGACCTGAATAACGATGACGATCTTGATTAAAGAATTAAAAGCAAAACTTCCCGATGACGCCCGCCACTTTGTGGATTTCCCGGAGGTTATCTTCTTCGATGAGTTTAGCAACCACATGGAAACATTGGATGGCGTGGAGATCACGGAGTTTGAAATGGATGGCACGATCGAAATGTGGCTGGAATTCGGGTTTCGGAAACACCGTTTTTTTGTGAATAACCGTTTTGGTGACTATTGGTTTTTCGTGGAAGATCCCAAATGTCCTGAAGAAATACTCCTAGAGATCGCTGAGCATTTTAGGAAGCTTTTGGAAAAAGATGAATCACTGGGAGCGTAAGCATCCCTGCTTGCGCAATTGCGGCGCAATTGAAAAACACAATAAACTCCACACTTTGACACAATTTTATTTCGCTTAAAGAAGCGAAATTGCAAGCAAGGATGCTTGCACTCCCACTGGAAAATATGAAACGTATCGCATTTTATGGAGGAAGCTTTGACCCCGTCCACCGCGGGCATTTGAAAATTGCGTCCGAGCTGACGAAGGTCTTTGATCTCGATGAATTCGTTTTTATACCGGCCTTTCATGCCCCTCACAAAACGCGATCAAAGCCAACATCCGCTTACCATCGATTTGCGATGCTGTGTCTGGCAACACGAAACGATACTGGAGTTTCAGTCTCAAGGATTGAACTGGAAGTGCCGGAGAAACCATACACCATCGAGACGCTGACAAAAATTAAAAATGAACTTCCCAATGACCGGATCTTTTTTGTAATGGGCGCCGATTCCTGGGATGAGATCACGACCTGGAAAGAATGGGAAAACGTATTGAGCATCGTCAACATAATCGTAGTGACGCGCCCTGGTCATAAGATCGGTTTTACTCATGTGACCGATAAGATCCGCGAGAGAATTATTGATCTACGAATCAAAACGGTACCGGAAGCGGTAGCGACCGGCTCAAAGGATGACGAAAAGCCGCAAATTTTCATTACCGACGCCGTACAACTAGGAATTTCATCAACAAAGATTCGTCAATCCGTAAGAGATGGGAACAGCGACTGGAAAGAGCTCGTTTCAAATTCAACGGCAAAACATATCGAAAAATACGGACTTTACCAATAGAATCTCTTGCGAATATTGGCTAAATGTTAAAAGATACTTGCAAAAAAAAATTATGGAAGAAGCAATAAAGCAAAAGTCCCTCGCGCGCGAGGAGATCACCGAGACTATTGAGGTAACCGCGGTAAAGACTCCGTTTTCGGACCTCGATGAAGACGTGCAATTGGCGATATATTCAGCAGCTGAGAAAAAAGCGGTTGATATTGTCGCCCTTGATCTGCGTAAAATCACAAGTTTTGCAGAGTTTTTTGTGATCGCCAGCGGAACGAATCAACGGCAGGTGCAGGCAATTTCCGATGAAATTTCCGAGCAGCTAAAAAAACAGCTCAAGAAAACCGCCATCCGCATCGAAGGATACGTTGGTGC
>JABDJV010000118.1 GCA_013003295.1 Pyrinomonadaceae bacterium
GTCTCCTGTCTCCTGTCTCCTGTCTCCTGACTCCTGTCTCCTGTCTCCCTTCACCCTTATCCTTCACAAAAAAAAAGCCCGCTGTTGGTTAGACAGCGGGTACAGTATTTTTGATCAAGGAGTAAAAACAATTAGAAAACTATTTACATTTTGAATAACCGCAGTCTCTGCAGAAATCACACCCCGAAGCGTGTTCGAGCTGTCCCTTGCATTCCGGGCATGTCCCGATCATGCTCGACATTTGCGGTTTCGTATCGGCATCTACATTGATCTCTTCCGCCACGGATTTTTGAATTTGCCTCTCAGAACTCGGTTGGCCTTTTAAGCGTCTGTCAATCAAAAGCAGACACTCCGCTACGGCCTGTTCCGGAGAGGTCAGGAGTCTTTCGTTGAACCAAACGGCATGTGTTCCGGTTACTTTATTTAAGCTCCTTACAACCTCGTTAACGTCGAATCCGCCGCGAAGCATTTTGGAAGCAAGCAATCCAACGCCTTCCGAAATCGGACCGGTCGCAAAGACCTCTAAAATAGTGGTTCCGTCGTGATTAACCGTGACGTACAGATTCTGTCCGTCAAAGGGAATTCTCCAGGTTGATCCCTGAAGCTCGCGGGGTCTCGTCACCCGATCCGAATTCGCTTCGGATTCGACGACCTGGAATTCTCCGCTGAAGCCTACCGCATCAACATCTTCTTTAGTCTTTTCGCCTGCTTCTTTTTCTTCAGATTTCATCGATGTCAATACCTGGCCGTCACGGCTTCCGTCGCGATAGTAGCTAACCGCCTTGCAACCAAGGTCCTTAGCCATGCGATATAACTGATCGACCGATTCAACAGTGTCATCTTTGGCGCCATTACAAGTTTTTGATATCGCGTTATCAACGTGCTTTTGAGCTGCGCCCAATACCTGTACGTGTTGATGCGACGTGATATCCATCGCAGAGATGAAATGTGACGGTAATTCATCCTGGTGCTCGACCACATACTCAGCAGCTTCTTTGATCGAATCCGCATCAGACTGATCCACATCTTTTCCAAGGGCTTTTGCCGCCAACGGGTGTACATAATAGCGCTCACCCAAAGTGTCGCGTCTTACATATGCCCAGGAGAAATTCGGCTCGATACCCGAGGACGTTTCGGCCACCAACGATATCGTTCCTGTTGGAGCAATCGTTGTAACTTCGTAATTTCGGGGCGTCAGCGGAACATCCCTTGAAATACCAATATCGTCATAGATGAACTTAGCATAGGCATCGCGATTTGGTTCAAGCTCCGGGAAGACCCCTTTTTCTGCACCGAGATCAAGCGATGCTTTCCACGCTTCACGACGGACAAAACCCATCATCTTGTCAATAAACTCGATCGAATCCTCTTCGCCGTATGTTATCCCGAGTTTTAAGCAAAGATCGGCAAAACCCATGATTCCAAGCCCGACCGGACGCGTACGTTTGACGACATCGTCAATCTCCGCAAGCGGGAAATGTCCCGCATCGACAACATTATCCAAAAACCGGGTTGTCAGATGGGTGACGTGAGCAAGCTTCTCCCAGTTAACGCATTCGTTCCAGTCTTTTCCGTCCCCTTCATCCCGATAAAATTTAGATAGATCGATCGAACCGAGATTGCATGAATTGTTGAAATGCAGTTGCTGTTCGCCGCAGGGATTGCAGGCATGGATCGGTCCCATTGAATTCATCATGTGATTGTGGCGATTAACCTCATCAATAAAAATGATCCCGGGTTCGGCGTATTTATGGGCGGAAGCGATGATTCGATTCCAGATATCCGGAGCATAAACCAATCCGGGCGAAGAAGCCTTTTCAATCGTACAATCGGAAAGATCAGTGTTTTCAAATGTTTTCTTGTCTGCAAATGTGGCCGTAGTTCCATCCTCACGGCGATAAAGAACATAATCCGTGCCGGTGGCCTCATCAAAGATCGGTTGATCCCACGCTTCGCCGTCAAACTCCATCTGAAACCATTCCTTGTTATCAACCGCTTCCATGAAGTCGTCGGTTACTGTCACGGAAATATTGAAGTTGGTCAGCGAATGCTGGTCATTCTTTGCGTGGATAAATCGAAGAATATCAGGATGCTTTATGTTCAGGATCCCCATATTTGCGCCGCGTCTTACGCCGCCTTGTTTTACGACCTCGGTCGTGCCGTTAACGATATTCATAAACGAAACAGGACCTGACGCTACGCCGCGGGTTGAATTGACCATTGCGCCATGAGGTCTGAGAAATTCATAGGTCATTCCGGTTCCGCCGCCGGTTTGATGGATCACCGCAACATTCTGAGCGTGTTCCATGATTCCATTGATCGAATCGGGTACATTCAGCACAAAACAAGCCGCGAGCTGGCCTTTCGGTTTTCCGGCATTTACTAGACAGGGGGTATTTGGTACAAATTCGCGATTAAGCATTATCTCGAGCATCGAATCGAAGAAAAAATCTCTCATCACCGGATCCTGCTCGGCCTTGGAGACATGTCCAACAACACGACGAACGATATCACCCCAGGCTTCCATGGGGTTTCCATTTTCATCTTTCAGCGAGTAACGCTTACTCACTACTTTTTCGGCATTCAATCCGATCGGTGCGACTTCCCTTCTCGTCGCCGTGCCAGATCCATTGCCGTTGCTCGTTCCATTTTTGGCGACAAATTTGCCCGACACTACAGGTTCAAAAACTGTACTCATTTACGCTCCCTTCCTCATCGATTTAAAGACACGTATGCCCTCAAATTCGGCTTTTTAAATTTTTAGATTTGCATTAAAAAATGCGGGGTTTAAGGTAAATCTTACTGACCTTCAATTCATATTGAGTTGTGAAAACTCCCTCTCAAGTGAGAAGAAATATACCCGAAATCCGTAAAACTTGTCAACTCAAAAAACCACAATATATTGTATCTCATTTTCCAAATGTATCAAAATAATCCGTAAGTTAAAGTAATATCTTAGGTTTGCGTCCCTAAACTTTTTTTACCATTACGAAAAATAAATATTTCGAAAAGGTTAAATTTGACTTTCTCTGGGCCGTTTGCATAACTATTTCTATGGACAAACTGATACACGGAATTGCGGCCGAAGGAACGATCCGTTTGATGGCAGCCATCACGACCGAAACTGTTGCCGAATCGATTCGCAGACACGAAACTTCACCGACCGCTTCGGCGGCTCTCGGTCGAACATTAACCGGAAACCTGCTGCTTGGATCAAGTCTTAAGGATTATGACCGATTAACGGTAAAAATAGAATCGGAAGGGCCGATCGGTGCCATCGTCACCGAATCTACCCCGGAAGGAACCGTCCGCGGCTACGTGCGAAATCCTCTCGCCGAAGCTCCGCAAAAAGACGACGGGAAATTCGACGTAAGCGGAATCGTCGGCGACGGGACATTTTATGTGATCCGGGAGTCGGGTTATCAAATGGGCCTTCACCGGGATCCGTACGTCGGCTCGGTTCCGCTCGTTTCGGGAGAGATCGCCGAAGATTTTGCTTACTATCTGGCTAAGTCCGAGCAGATCCCCTCTGCCGTGCTACTTGGCGTACTGCTCCAGAATTCCGAACCATATGTTTCAGCCGCAGGCGGGATCCTCATCCAAATGATGCCGGGCGCCAATGAGCATCTGATCACAATGATCGAAGACACACTGAATCAGGCGCCCCATCTAACCTCAGTGATCAATGATGACGCCAAACCCGTGGATTTGTTGAAACTTGCCCTTGGCGAAATTCCGTTTGATGTTTTGGAGGAAAGTGAGATCGGTTTCAAATGTAATTGCTCAATGGAGAGAGCCATTTCGCTGGTCTCGTCATTGGGAGCAAAAGAAGTGAGATCCATGCTCGATGAGGACAAGGGCGCCGTTATGGATTGCGGATTTTGTAGTGAAAACTACACGATCGATAAATCCGGGTTGCAGGAGATCTTGGGCAAGATGAATTAGCGGAAAACAATATTGAAATTGCGTAAGATTCGAATTTCTGCCCGATTCTAAAGTTTGACCATCAACATTTAGGTAAGTAAATTGCCACTAGCTTCAGCTAGTGGACACCTATTCTGCCCTTTTTTGGCTTTAGCCAAAGCTGGCGCTAAAGCGAAGAGGATTTTAAGAAGTTTAGGAAAGTTCGGCTAAAGCCGTTTCCTTCTCTACTGCACGACTAGCTGAAGCTAGTGGCAATTTAGCTAAAGCTAGTGGCAATTCAAACAAGCCTCTTATTCAATCACTATCAATATCCCTTTCCTATACTTTACTAGATTCAAAATGACCACAAGCAGCAAAAACTTTAGAAAGATTTTCATAGCTCTTTCGACACCGAGTAAAACGATATACAACGATCATCGAGGACTAAGCGCGGCGGCTTTCGGGTTCTGACAGCCTGCGCTCCTCAGAAAGTTCCCCGACATTAAAGTAGGCAACTACTTCTTCGATTTCGTTTCCGCTCGCAAAAAACCATTCGCTCACTTCGAGAACGAAATCATTATGCAAACCTGTGTAGCGAATACACGCCCTGCCTTCTTCATAAATTTCATCATGGACCTCAAACGAATAGCCTAAAAACTGCTCCTTGTTGGCCTCGACCAATTCAAGATACGGCTGCTTGCCTTCGATCGTTCCGTACGGGCTTTTGTGCCTAAAATTGTCCGAGATCGGGATGTTCAGATAGTCTCCTGATTCCCACTTATCAATCCATTCTTTTACCAGCAATTTCATATCTGCTTTCATATATGCTCTCCTCGGGCGTTTCCCGAACGCCTCAATATAAATGCACTAATCAGACTTATGATCGCGCCGATCGTCATCAGCAAAAGAAAAAACAAAAAACCCTGAAACCAGGGTGTTCCCACAAATTCCGGATTCTGCGCCAACTGCGCCTCGCGTTCAAGCAACTGTGCCTGCGTGAGCCCCTGTTTGCTCCATTCTTCAAAACTATCGCCCGCAAAAAGAAAGAAGAGCATTCCGTAAAACATATTGACGGTCGAAGCAACGAGAGTTATTCCTAGTCCGATTCTAAAGGCTTTGGTAAACTGAACCTTTCCGTCGTTTAGCCGATCCCGGAAATACTTTACTCCCAGCGGAACACACATCAACGAAAGGATGATCGAAAGATAGCCTACGGTCTGAGACGGGATCGGGCCGAAACGTGCTACCGTAAACCAATTGATGAGTCCGAGCGTGATGCTAACGCACCCTCCGATCAGACCGTATCGCAACATATAATTTTTCATAACGTCGAACAGTGTAGGCTTTTCGGCCGAAAAAAAACATCCTCCAAAAGTATGATTTTTGCGATATGGGTTAAAAATCCGACTAAAGTACGAGGTAGATCAGATACGCTGGCTAGAAATAACTCCACCCATAAAAAGGTTTTAGCATCGGGCTTGCCAAATACCCGATAAAAAGGTTTTAGCATCGGGCTTGCCAAATATATGTTTATTTAACGTCGGTCTTGCCCGATATATGTTGGTTTAGCATCGGGCTTGCCCGACATATGTTGGTTTAGCATCGGGCTTGCCCGATATATGTTGGTTTAGCATCGGGCTTGCCCGACATATGTCGGTTTAGCATCGGGCTTGCCCGATATATGTTGGTTTAGCATCGGGCTTGCCCGACATATGTTGGTTTAGAGGCGGGCTTGCCCGACATATGTTGGTTTAGCATCGGGCTTGCCCGACCATGCGTTATCAGTTCACATTTCTATCGACATTACACATTGCAGATCATATCTGGCGGGCAAGCCCGCCTCTAAACCGGTTCGTTTTTTTTGTTTAAACGGGGGGTTCGTATTTTCTAACGTTAAAGATTCGTTTTTTTTACGTTTAAACCGGGGATTCGTTTCTTTTTTAGGATGAAGATTATTATCATCGACGAAGAGTTTCCCAAACGCCGGTGCGCTGGAAAATACGTCTGTTGGTTTAGCGTCGGGCTTGCCCGACCATGCGTTATCAGTTCACATTTCTATTGGCGATTACATGTTGCCGGTCAAATCGGGCGGGCAAGCCCGCCTCTAAACCGCGGGTTCTTTTATTTATTGGCGCATTCGCAAGAGTGTTTCTCAGCCGATCGACCGGAATTGACCTTATCGGAAACCGATTAAATGATCTTTAAATCCCGTCCGATTTTGATAGCTTCCGTGCGGCGTTTGGCGTTGAGCTTGGAGAGGACGTTTGAGACGTGAGTTTTTACCGTACTTTCGGAAATAAAAAGCTTTTTGGCAATCTCATTGTTTGATAATCCATCCGCGACGAGCAGTAACACCCGGTGTTCCTGTTTGGTCAAACTCGAGTCACTTAATATTCGGGGTCGCTCGTCCTGGGGCTTGTCGGCGAGAAACCGGCTGATCAGATATCCGATCAAAATAAACAAAACTCCGGAGCCAATTAGAAGGACTTCCGAGTAGTCCTCAAATCCCCAGCGGGATAACTTATTCAATTCAAAGAGAAGAAATATCGCTGCTGACAATCCGCCAAAAATAATAATTGTTTGTTTCATATAAAGTTATGAAACCCGGGGAAACTTAATGTCCTTTGATCTCGCCGCCGTTCTTCGAGTATTCCTTCCACGTCACCGAATTCGTCCCGTCGTCGATACGAGCCATGGAGATGCAATCCGGAGCCGGACAAACCAGGTAGCACAAGTTGCAGCCGACACATTCTGGTTCATCGACAACCGGCAATACACGGCCATCTATCTCCTTGAGATCAATACACTGGTGAGCGCCGTCTTCGCACGCAATGTGGCAAAGATTGCATTGAATGCACTTATCGTGATCGATTTTCGCAACCGTTTTATATCCAAGGTCGAGGTTTCCCCAATCGGTCACGCGTTCGACAGATTTCCCAATAATGTCATTTACGCTCGCAAGGTCTTTTTCATCTAGGTAATTATTAAGGCCGTCGATCATATCCTCGACTATTCGAAACCCGTAGTGCATCACCGCCGTGCAGACCTGAACATTCGCGGCGCCAAGCAGCAGAAACTCGGCAGCATCCCGCCAGTCGCTGATCCCGCCGATTCCCGATATAGGAATATTCACTTCCGAATCACGCGCCAGCTCCGAAACCATATTCAGCGCAATTGGTTTTACTGCCGGTCCGCAATAACCGCCGTGCGCCGCCATTCCGTTTACGTTTGGGTGAGGGATCATCGTATCGAGATCGACTCCGATC
>JABDJV010000154.1 GCA_013003295.1 Pyrinomonadaceae bacterium
AGCAGCCTCCCCGTCCGTTTCGTCCAATCTCTCGATCGTCAGATTAAATCCTGCCAGGAATGCGGAAACCAACGGACTCAAAAGGTTAAAAAAGCAAAATGGTAGATATGTTAGCGTTGCGACTCCCAAGACGCCGGAATTATAGGCTCCGCCGGAATTCCAGGGGACCAGTACGGAGGTAACTGTTCCGGAATCTTCGAGGGCCCTTGAAAGGTTTTTTGGCTTGAGTCCATACTCCTCGTAGGCATTTTTGAACATCCGCCCCGGAACCACGATGGCCAGATATTGGTCGCAAGCAGTCATATTCATAACGATACAGCTTCCAAGCGTTGCTCCGATCAAACTACCTGCACCACGGACGAGTTTGAGAATACTGCCGGCAATTTTTTGAAGCATCCCGGTTCCTTCCATTGCGCCGCCAAAAACCATCGCCATCAGGATAAGCCAAACGGTCGGAAGCATTCCCTTCATTCCGCCTCGGTTGAATAGTGAATCAATCAGTTCGTTGTTGGTTTTAATTGTAAAGCCGTCGTACGCGGTTGTTACTAGCTGTTGGTAGAATCCTTTTATGCCCGAACCAGCTTCGATCAAAGATGAGATCAAGGCAGATTGAAAGATGAGCGCGAAAATTCCGCCCAGAATAGTTCCGATCAGAAGTGCGGGAAGTGCCGGAACCCTTTTATATACCATGAATAAAACAGCAAGCGGCACAATAAAAAGGTATATTCCAATGTTGAATTTCGACTCAATAACGGCAAGAACCGTATTGATATTCTCTTGATTGACGCTACCTTGTCCATAAAACATGCCGAGGATGGTAAACCCAATGACTGCTAAGATTATTGCAGGTCCGCTCGTATACATCATATGGCGTATATGCGTGAACACATCTGTTCCGGCCATCGCAGGTGCCAGGTTGGTCGTATCCGAAAGAGGCGACATTTTGTCGCCAAAATAAGCCCCCGAAATAATTGCGCCGGCCACCATTCCAAGCGGAATTCCGAGTGTCTGACCGATACCGATAAGCGCGATTCCGACGGTTCCGGTCGTCGACCAACTCGAGCCCGTGGAAACCGCAACGATCGAACATACGACGCATGAAATCGGTAAAAAAACCGTTGGATTTATCAGCAGCAAACCGTAATAGATCATTGTGGGAACGATCCCGCTTATGATCCACATCCCTATAAGTGCACCGACGATCAATAAAATGACGCTGGCCTGGATCGCCACGCCGATCGATTTCACGATTTGGTTTTCAATCGTCTTGTACTCAATTTTGTAAACAACGATTCCGATAAATGCGGCTAACGCTCCGGCGATCAAAAGTGCTAACTGGTTTGAACCCCCGGTCGCATCGTCCTTAAAAACAATAATATTGATGACCAGTAGGGCCATTAGAACAACGACGGGTATGAGTGAAACTAATAAGCTGGGTTCATTTATCTGGGGTTCGTTTGTTTTTTCTTGATCCATAGGTTTCTCCGGAATTTTTGAAACTATACATCGGACAAAAGTGATTAGCAAAATAAAGCTGAATCGGGGAACCAACTTTATAGTTCCGATCGTCGGCGCGCGATGGTCGGTCTTGCCGGAGAATACTATTCGCGCTAAGAAAAATTTTATTGCAATTCGCGGGTATTCATATAGAATCGGCAAATAATTGCGTTCAGCTCAAGCTTACCTCCGCAAGCACTATTCTAAGCCGGATAATGGTCCCGAATTGGAGACAAAAATATGAGTAATCTATTCCGCAAAAAGACTATTGAACAAATAAAAGCAGATGCTGCGATCGGAATGACAGATCACGAATCCGCCGGCGACGGGGATGCCGCGGAACCGCATCTACGAAGGAATTTGGGGCTTTTTGACCTGACGATGCTCGGTATTGCCGCAATTGTCGGCGCAGGAATTTTTGCGATGGTCGGAAACGCGTCGCACGATGCCGGCCCGGCTGTAATTTTCTTGTTCCTGTTCTCAGCGGTCGCTTGCGGCTTTGCGGCTCTATGCTACGCAGAATTTGCGTCGAGAATTCCAATTGCGGGATCCGCATATACCTATACCTACGCCTCGATGGGTGAGCTCGTCGCCTGGATCATAGGGTGGGATCTGATCGTTGAATACGCGATCGGAAACATCGCCGTTGCTATTTCCTGGTCAGACTATTTTACCGGATTGCTCAGAAGTTACGGCATAAACATTCCGGCCTATCTGACAATGGATTTCCTGAGCGCTTCAAGGAAGTTTGAAGAAGGCGAAAAAGCTGTAGCCGCCGCTGTTGCTGATGGAAACACTCTGGAATCTCTGCGTTTAATGAGCAGCGATAGCCTCTCAAAGATCTCAGAGAGTTTGAGCCCTCAGCTGGTAGAGGCTTATGAGGCGTGGACAACTGCTCCGACAATTGGCGGGATGCCGGTTGTACTGGATCTTCCGGCTCTTTGTATGGTCATCCTGATCACCGCGCTTGTTTACATAGGGATTCGCGAATCGAAATTTACCGCAAATATCATGACGATCCTGAAGGTTGTAGTGATCCTTATGGTAATCGTCGTTGGCGCTACCTATGTTCGAACCGAAAACTGGTCGCCGTTCGCGCCAAATGGAATAAAGGGGGTTTTGGGCGGGATTGCCGGAGTCTTCTTTGCATATATTGGCTTTGATGCCCTTGCAACGACGGCCGAGGAAGCAAAGGATCCGCACCGGGACCTGCCAAGAGCGATGATCCTTTCGCTGGTGATCTGTACTGCATTATATATCGTACTCGCCCTCGTCTTAACCGGAATGGTCAGCTATACGGTTCTAAACGTTGGCGATCCGCTGGCTTTTGTATTTGGTCAAGAAGGAGCGAACCTGCCTTGGATGGAAGGAATTGTGGCGATTAGTGCGGTGATCGCGATCGGTACCGTATTTCTTGTGTTCCAGATCGGTCAGCCGAGATTGTGGATGGCGATGAGCCGCGACGGCCTTTTGCCAAAGATATTTTCTTCGATCCACCCGAAATTCAAAACGCCATGGTTTGCGACGATCGTGACGGGATTTGTTGTGGCGATTCCTGCTTTGTTTATGAATCTTGAGGAAGTCACCGACCTGGCCGTGATCGGAACTCTTTTTGCATTTGTCCTGGTCTGTGCCGGCGTACTAATAAAGGACGAAGAATTCCGTGATGATAAACGGTTTGTGCCGTATATAAATTCGCAGTATTTCCTGTTGCCGCTTTTGATCGTCACGTTGGGAATTATCTATTATTTCAACCCGACTTTTGTAGGCGATTTCCTCTCGATCAATCCAACCGAGGAACAGGGTACAGCGCTATGGGCATTTTTAGACAAGATCCCAATGTTCTTTTACCTGGTCATGGCTGGTGCTCTGCTTGTATTTAGTTTTACGAAGAAGTTGTCGCTGATCCCGATCATGGGACTGCTTTCCTGCGGGTATCTGATGACCGAGCTCGGCATCACAAACTGGATACGATTTGGGATCTGGTTGCTGGTAGGTTTGGTTATCTACTTCTTGTACGGCGTCAGACATAGTAAATTGAATAATCGACCGCCGGACGACTTAACGGGATAATCCGTTTCAATAAATCAATATTCGGGTGTCCCGGCCTCGATGGCCGGACATCGCTTATTTCTTTACAAATCTTTGCACTTTTACTCAAACTAATCGGATAATATTTGCGTCATAACGCCAGAATATTTTCTAGCAGACTTAAGGAGACAATTTAATGAGAAAGAATGTTGTTTTAGCAGCAGCAGCTTTATTGCTTGCCATGACATTTTCAGTTCCGGCGCAGAGTAATACGAGCTTTGCGGGAGACTGGACGCTTGATATGGATAAAAGCCAATTGGGCGAACGGTCGCGTGTAGAGTCGATGACGATGAAAGTTACCCAGAGTGATAACGAATTAACGTACGAACGAAAAGTTGAGCGCGAAGCCCGCGAAGGCGGCGGAGGTGGGCGCGGAATGGGACGAGGCCGGGGCGGAAACGTTGGCGCGATCGCGTTTAATCTCGATGGCACAGAAACCAAGGCTGAGGGCGGCGGACGCCGGGGCGGCAAAGTGACGCTGCAGGCGAAAATGCTCGAAGGCGGCAATCTTGAGCTTCACCAAACCCGCAGCTTCGAGGGCCCGATGGGTGCGATCTCGATCAAAACGGTCGAGACTTGGGAGCTCTCGGAAGACGGAAAAACGCTGACCGTATCAAGTGAAACGGAAACACCAAGGGGAAACCGTAGTGCAAAAATGGTTTTCTCGAAGAATTAGTTTTTACGAAAGTAAATTTCCGAGAATGAGCGAGGGCGTCTGTTCTCGCTTTTTCAATGCAAACGAGAAATGTAGGGGCGGCGGCTTGTCCCCGCCCGTGAGCCGAATGGCGAAACGACCATTAACCGGTACGATTTTCGCTCCGCTCACGGGCGACCACAAGGGATCGCCCCTACATCATTAATTTCGTCGCTTCTCTTGGTTTAACATTTCATCCTTCAACCCTTAGAATCATTTGAGCAAACATTATGAACCATATAAATGTAATTGGTGGAGGACTTGCCGGTGTCGAAGCGGCCTGGCAGGCAGCGGAGCGCGGCGCGAAAGTAAAACTCTATGAAATGCGCCCGGTTCGCCAGACACCGGCGCACCGTACCGATAAACTCGCCGAGATCGTTTGCTCAAATTCACTAAAGACGGATCGTGAAGGATCTGCGCCATACCTTTTAAAAGAAGAGTTGCGTCGTGGAAGCTCACTTGTAATGGAAGCGGCACACAAATGTGAGGTACCTGCCGGAGCTGCTTTGGCAGTTGATCGCGGGCAGTTTTCTGAGTACGTAACGAAGAAGATAGAAAGCCATCCGAATATCGAGATCGTCCGCGAGGAAATGACGCGAATTCCCGACAATGAGATCACCATCATCTGCACCGGACCGCTCACGAGTAACAATTTGACCGATGAAATAATGAAACTCACAGGCGACGA
>JABDJV010000194.1 GCA_013003295.1 Pyrinomonadaceae bacterium
GCGCATTTTGGACATAATCCGCGCAGCGTAAGCTCGATTGACTCAGGTTTGAATTTCGAATATTTTGCCGCCAATTCCACTAGATCGGTTGGCAGTTCCAGTTCAATATCAGCTAGTTTTCCGCAATTATTACAGATGGCATGGTCGTGTCGTGAGGTCATTCTGTCAAAGCGGCTTGCACCATTACCAAATTGAATTTCGCCGATATGTCCTTCATTTTTCAAATAACGGAGCGAATTATAAACCGTTGCAAAAGAAATGGTCGGGAGAAGCCCTTTCGCATTCTCAAAAACCTCATTTGCGGTCAAATGTTCGTCTGCACCCCGGATAACCTGAAGAACAACCTTTCTTTGCTTTGTTAAGCCTAAACTATCTATATCTGAATTTGATGGTTTCATGTTTCCAACTTAGATTTAGAATAATTCTAATAACAACTTTCGTCAAGCCGAATCTCTGTTTTAGAAACTTGCATTTTAAGGGGACCCTCTAGATTCTATCGGAGGCTGAGCAAATTGGGCAAATTAAGGACTCTCTATTTTCATTTGACCATACTGCCATCGAAATATTAGATAACCGCGGGTTTTTGGTTTCAGCCTCGCCCTCGCTCATCAAACGCGAGGGCTCCTTTTCCATGTTTTCCCGAGATAGGACGCGCCTTTTTTCGCAGCTTGAGCAGACCCATCCGAAGCCTTTGTTATAAAACAGATCTTTTGAAGAAGTCTCCATTTTAGCGTTGTTCGTAAAGGCAATTTCACCAACTCTGCTATTCTTTCCGATATCAGAATCTTCTTCTCGTACGCCTTGTTGAGCGCGAATCAGGCATCGGCAAAAGCTTGACAGGTATAACTATATTTTGTCCGCCGCGGAAGATCTTTAGATTTACCCTGTCGCCGATCGTTTTCTTATCAAGAAAGCGATACAGATCGTCAACCGTGTTCATCTCGTTTCCTTCTACTGAAAGGATTATGTCGCCAAGCAGCAGATCATTACCGTCCTGCGAAAGGCCACGGATCCCGGCGGCGTCAAGCGATCCGCCTCTTAGAGTCCGGTGGACAAGTAATCCACTCTCGACCGGAAGCTGATAACCTCTTTTATTTAAGCGGTTTACGGGGAAAAGCTCTGCGCCGAGCTTCGGCCGATTTACTTTTCCAAATTTTATCAGTTGAGGAATAACGCGCTTTGCTGTATTAACCGGAACGGCGAAACCAACACCGACAGATCCGCCGGCCGGTGAAAGGATCTGAGAATTGATCCCGATCATGCGACCATATTTATCAAGCAGGGGACCGCCTGAGTTCCCGGGGTTTATCGAGGCATCGGTTTGAATCGCGGCATCGATCGGGCGGCCATTTCTTGCACGGATCGGACGCTGCAGTCCCGAAATAACACCGGTTGTCAGGGTACGGTCCAACCCAAACGGGTTTCCGATCGCCAGAACCTTTTGCCCGACATCAAGATTGTCAGAATCTCCTAAGGGAATTACGGTCAATCTCTGACGCGGCGGTGTGATCTTGATTACAGCCAGATCGGTATCCGGATCCCTGCCGACGACCGTAGCCGGATATATCTTGTCGCCGCCAAAGCTGACATTCAGCTTTGAAGCGCCTTCGATCACATGGTTATTTGTAAGAATATGCCCTTGCTGGTCGATCAGCGAACCCGAACCGTTTCCACTCTCTCGCTCGGTTCGTTCTCCAAAAAAATTCTCTATTATCGAACTCGTGGTTATAAATGCCACCCCGGGTGACATCTTCTTGTAGACTTCGATACTGTTCTGCTCATCCGACAGATCCGCAGGATTTGAGATCGTTGGGGAAGGCTTTTCTGCAAGTGCAATATTTGATAATTCACTCGTCTGAAAAAAATTACCAAAGTTGCCTAAGAGCGCCGTCGCCCCAACAGCGATCAGCGCGGACACCAAAGCTAATAAAATGATTTGTCGCGCGGACAATTGGTATAATATTTTTTGACTCATAATTATCTTACTCCCGATCAACTTATTTCGAAGTTATTCGATGCAAAAATTTCTAAACTTAGTTGCGTTTAAAGATTACGCAATAATCAACCCTTTGTTCAAGTGAATCTGCGTTTTGATAAAGATTTTACATTCTTTACATATTTCTTTGCCGGATCGCAGTTACTAACTAAACAAAAACCTCAAAAACTTCGTTCGAAAAAAGCCGTCCTTTCTTTGTAAGACGCAAGTATCGATCATCTGTATCGAGCAGTCCGGACATCGCCAGGTTTGAAATCTCTTCTGAATACTCCGTTAGCAGCTCTCGCCCGAACCGGGCTTCGTAAGCCTCCAGATCGATCCCTTTGGTCAGACGCAAATTGAGAAATGCAAATTCGGCCGAGGATCTTTCTTCGTTCTGTTCTTCCAAATTAACAATTGGAGATCTGCCTTCTTCAATCATCGAGAGATACTCGCTAGTGTCCCGCACATTTGACCAGCGTCTTCTACCACCGTCAAATGAATGTGCTGAAACGCCGAATCCGATCACGGGTTCACATAACCAATACTTATTATTGTGCGCCGATTCGAAACCCGGCTTCGCAAAGTTAGAGATCTCGTATTGCAAAAACCCATTCTCCGAAACCATTTCGGCCATACGTTGATACATTTTTCCGGCCAGATCCGGATCAGGCAGAGGTTGCCGATTTGAGCGGATCTGCTCATCTAGCGGCGTCCCTTCATGAATCTCGAGCAGATAGAGCGAGAGATGCTCCGGGTCCAACGCCAAAGCATTATCTAAGTTCATTTCCCAATCTCTTAGAGATTGATTTGGCAAACCGCCGATAAGATCAAATGAAATATTATCAAAATTGGCCTGTCTAAGAAGCTTAAACGTTGTTATTGCATCATTTGCATCGTGTCCACGGGCAAGAATCCTGAGTGCACGGTCGTCAAACGTCTGGACACCGAAACTGGCGCGGTTAACCCCCAGTGACTTGAAATGCTTTAACTTCTCAAGCGAAACCGTGGCCGGGTTCATTTCAACGGTAAATTCGATGTTTTCTTGAACTTCAAAGCTTCTGTTTATCGCATCAAAGACCTTTTCGAGCTGCCAGGGGTTCAGCAGAGAAGGCGTGCCACCGCCAAAGTAGACCGTCTCCACCAAATCCGGAGTCGTGAATTTAGATTTTTGAATTTCTGTACAAAGAGAGGAAACATATTTATCAACTGCATCATTATCCCGGTATATCTCGGTTGCAAAATCGCAATAGGAGCAGCGGGAAATGCAGAAAGGAATATGAATGTAGATTCCTGCGGGCATTTAAGGATTATACTACTTTGCGATCCGAGATTTCACGAAAGAGAGGATGCGTTCCGCCTCGCGCAGTTGATTTCACCGGATTCTTTTTCGGAAATATCATTTCGCAATTTATGCTGTTTCCTGGCCAAACGAACCCGTAATAAAAACCAAGACAGATCAACCGACAAAAACGAAACGTTCTTTCAACACGCTAGATCTCCAGACGGTTTTCGAGAGAAGTTTTCCAATTG
Organism: Pyrinomonadaceae bacterium; assembly: GCA_013003295.1. Taxonomy (GTDB): domain Bacteria; phylum Acidobacteriota; class Blastocatellia; order Pyrinomonadales; family Pyrinomonadaceae; genus Aridibacter. Next base: position 3,509 of record JABDJV010000194.1, read on the forward strand.
TCTTGAAGGTCGGCAACTTTGGAAGAAATGACGTCTTCATTATTAAACCTTATTCTCAATTCTCCTTTCGTAACTTTTCCGATGACTTCAAACGGACAGTCAAATGCTTTGGCCGAATTCTCCACTTCAGCAAGCTCATCCGGCGAAAATGTTACTAAGATTCGTGAGGGGGACTCGCTGAAAAGATAGGTCGCCGCGTCGAGCTCTTCACTGCTTGTTTCAATTTCTGCGCCGTTCGATTTGTCGTTTAGAGAGGAAAAGCACTGCTCGGCTAACGCGACCGCCAACCCGCCATCGGAGCAATCATGAGCAGAATTTATCAAATCCAAATCATTCAGTTTAAGGCAGGTGTCCTGCACTTTCTTTTCTAACGCGAGATCAATCTTCGGAACTTCACCGATCTCGATCAGCTCATTGGTTGTATACCCGAGGATCGTTTGGGCATATTCGCTTACTGAAAGATCATTGTGGGTCGTGCCGAGAAGCGCAATAATATCGCCTTCTTTCTTAAACCCCTGGGTTATGATGTTTTTTGTGTCTTCGATGAGACCGACCATTCCGATCGTCGGCGTTGGCAAAACCCCATCTCCGTCTGTTTCGTTATAGAACGAAACATTACCCGAGATCACCGGTGTTTCGAATGTTTCACAAGCCGCTTTTATTCCGTCTACCGTTTCAGAAAACGCCCACATAATCTTTGGGCGCTCAGGCGAGGCGAAATTCAAACAGTTTGTTATTGCAATCGGTTTGGCACCGACGCAGACATTATTTCGAGCAGCTTCAGCTACTGTTAGTTTCGCACCCTCTTTTGGATTGACGGCGGAATATTTTCCGTTCCCGTCCAGGCACATCGAAACCGCCCTACGGGTTTCTTTCACGCGCACGACTGCTGCGTCTGCACCCGGCAATACCGCCGTGTTTGTTCGAACCATGTGATCATATTGCTCATAAACAAAATGCTTGGAGCAGATATTTGACGACGCAAGCAATCTACGTAAAACCTCGTTGCAGCTCAGGGTTCCGTGTTTCGCGTTTAGTGTCTCTTTTTTCCTCTTTAATTCCGCACTCAGAACTCCTGACTCTGAACCCGGATCAGCCATCGGGCGATTGTAAAGAGGTGCCGATTCCGTAAGTTTATCGACCGGAAGATCGGCCATCAGTTCGCCATGATGAAATATCTTCAAACGATTGCCTTCGACGACCTTTCCAATAACGACAGCATCCAGATCCCATTTGTTGAAGATCTCAACCAGTTCCTTTTCGCGGCCTTTTTTGGCGACAATGAGCATACGCTCCTGTGATTCGGAAAGAAGCATTTCGTACGCGGTCATTCCGGTTTCCCGCTGGGGGACCATGGTTAGATCAAGCTCCAGGCCCGTTCCGGCGCGGTCAGCCATTTCAACTGAAGAACTCGTAAGCCCGGCAGCGCCCATGTCCTGAATACCCTCGATCGCACCCGAGCGCATAGCCTCGAGACACGCCTCAAGCAGAAGCTTCTCGAGGAATGGATCCCCAACCTGAACCGTCGGACGTTTTTCAAGCGCTTCGTCATCAAACTCGGCCGAAGCCATCGTTGCACCGTGAATTCCATCACGTCCGGTTTTTGCTCCGACGTACATGACCGGATTTCCGATCCCTGAGGCCTTTCCAAAAAAGATCTGATCCTCACGAACGATCCCAAGTGCAAATGCATTTACGAGAGGGTTCAAATTGTAGGCTTCGTCAAAAACAACTTCGCCCCCAACAGTTGGGACACCAAAACAATTGCCGTAATGTGCGATTCCTTCGACGACGCCTTTCAAAATTGACTTATTCCGGTTTGCGATCTTTTCCGTAGTTGCGCCTGAGCCATTTGATCGAGCAGAAGCATCGGATTCCAACGGGCCAAACCGAAGGGAATTCATGGCTGCAACCGGTCTTGCCCCCATCGTGAAGACATCCCGGAGGATTCCGCCAACTCCCGTCGCGGCTCCCTGGAAGGGTTCGATAAATGATGGGTGGTTATGAGATTCGACCTTAAACGCGACACACCAGCCGTCTCCAATGCTGACGACACCGGCATTTTCCCCCGGCGGTACGATCACCCGCTCGCCAGTGGTCGGAAGACGCTTTAAATGCACGCGTGAAGATTTATAGGAACAGTGTTCCGACCACATTACTGAAAAGACGCCGAGTTCCGTAAAATTCGGTTCGCGCCCCATGATCTCTTTTATGCGTTTGTATTCTTCCGAAGAAATTCCGTGTTCTTCGACAAGGTCGGGTGTGATTGCCGGCTGCGCCATCATAAATAAACTCTCTTCCCTTTAAAAATAAAAAGGAGAGTTTATTAGCTAAGCGCATATTTTTCAAATACAGCGCCGGAAGCTTCGTTCGCTCATTGATTTGTCTCAGCGGGTATGACGACCTTTGCCGGGCCGCTGGTTGAGCAGGGAGGTTTCTTCTTCGTTCTATGGTCCCGCGCGGTCAGCCGGTCGATCTTCGCTTTTACAATGTCAGGTTTGATCTTTCCCTGCCTTGTGTGAATTACTTCACCGATTTCGCTGTACAAGATCGTAAATGGCAAGCCGCCCTGCCAATCTTTTGAGATCGAACCGATCACGGCATTCTCGTCATTTGTCCTTAGGAGATATGCGGGCATAGTCGCCTTCATTTCATTTAGAAACTTTGGCACGTCACGGTCGATCTCGGCGAGATCATCCAGCGAGATGGTTATGAAATCGATCTTTTCTTTGTATTCCTTATCCAATTCGACCAGATCAGGAAATTCTTCGCGGCAGGGAATGCACCAGGTAGCCCAAAAATTGACCAATAACGGTTTCTTATTTGGCTTGAGAAGTTCTATGATCGACAGCTCGTCTATTTGAACAATCTTTGGAGTAGTAGATCGAAGGGAGGTGTTTTCCGGTTTGGAAGCCGGTTTTTGAGCAAAAATACCAAATGCGAGGCAGCAATAAATCGCTACCGCGCAAAAGGCGCGCCTAAACATAAAGGCAAAACATATGTACCGGAATCTCATTGGAAAATTCAGCTGCTAGCTTTTATTTCGTTTTATCGAGCAACCAAAAGCTTTTGTTTCCTTTTGAGTGATTTCCTGACCGCTCAATTTTTCGTTAAAAGCAGTTCTTAGGAATTGCTTGGTTATGTTGGTTCCGCTTCGGTCATTATCGATCGCGCCGTGATAATCCAGAATATCCTTAGCGTTAAAATAATAAACTTCGGGAGTCCTTGTCGCACTGAGTTTATCGGCGAAAACATGATCTTTGTCGATCAGCGTCAAAAACTCATAATTTTCTGCTGAATGTTCTTTTACCCATTCGACCGATTCGGTCACGTTGGAATAGATCCCGATAAAATTAATACCCTTTTCCTTATAATTCTCAGCGATCTCGTTTATCCGGTCATTGTACTGTTTTACTACCGGGCATTGCGCCGAAAGGAATATGATCAGCGTGCCATTTTTCCCTTTTGAATCCTTATATGAATGCTCTTTTCCGTTTGGATCGGGCATTGTGAAATTATCTATCGATTCGCCAATGGCAAAATCCTCTTTTGCCGTACTTGTGTTTGCCGAAGCAAAAAAGGCAACCAGCGAAACTAACGCGACGAATAAAATGGCTTTTCGTTTCATAAATCTTAAACTCCTTAAATAGTGTTGGTGCACGAAAGAATCTATCAGTTAAACGACCCTGTTGACAAGCAAATCTTTGAAAGTGGTTTCGTCATTGTAGAAACATAATCCCTTACGCGGGTAGTATTATTCCGTTATGATGCACGGCCCGTTCGAATAGTTTAGATATGTTTTAAGGCCTCTCGACGGCTAAGCGGTTTTAATTCATTTTTCTGAACGAATTCAAGTACCCAATCAGGATCGGTGTGAGCCAGGTCGCGAAGCGCCCACCCGATCGCCTTCTGAACAAAAAATTTCTCTGAGTCGTTTAGCTGCAAAATATTTCTTGAAAGAATATTTCTATCGGTTTTGTCAGTAAGGCGAAGTTGGAAAATGATGCTAAGACGCTGCAGCCAGACGTTATTCGAATCGATCCAAGCTTGGGTGATGGAATATATATCATTTGGAATTCTCGCAAAATAGGGCTTGATGCAAAATATGTTTATCGAATCAACCGAATCCCACCAGGATTTAGTAATAGTCATCCTTTCAAACAACTTCACGGTCTCCGGCGTCCATTGTTTTTTGAACTTACCGCAAAGCTCGATTCCGAAATGATGCAATTCTCGTTCAGGAAACGCGAAGCACGCAAAAACTATCTTCTCCAGATCCCTGAATTCGGGCAGTCCATATTCCAGCAAAAATTCCCGGGCGATCATTCTCCTTGCCGGAGTTTTGATCCCAAACATCTCAAAACGATCCTTCATATACGCTTTCATTTTGATCGCGTCTTTGTCGTTTGCATGCCTTTCCAGTTCTTGTACAAGTGGTTTCAGATAGATGTGCATCACTTACTCAAATCGTTTGGGCAAAAGAATTTCCATTGCATCGTCGACGGTAGCGATTCCCAAGATCTCCTCATTGTCGTTCAGCACCGGCAAAGCAAGAAGATTATATTCAGCGATTTTTAGTGCGACATCTTCTGAGGCTTCATTCGGGCTAACAGCTTGAAAATCCGTTCGCATCAAATCCCTAATAATGGCTTTCGGCTCCGAAAGGATCAGCATTCTTAATGTCGTGATTCCAACCAATCTTTTCGAATCCTTGCTTTCGCTGACATATATGTAATAGACCATGTGCGGCGTTTGCGCCATTTGGCGAAGATGGGCGATCGCATCCTGAACGGTCATGTCTTGAGGAACCGCGACGAACTCTGTCGTCATCAACCCACCGGCAGTATCGCCCTTGTAAGACATAAGCTCGGCTACATCGACCTTTTCGTGATCCTCCATTAGGTCGAAAAGTTCCTTCGCCTTTTCATCATCAAGCTCGTCAAGCACATCCACGGCGTCATCGGGTGACATCTCTTCCAAGAGGTCGGCGGCCCGTTCTTCATCCAGATCTTCCAACACCCGGGCCTGGTTTTCGGTGGACATCTCTTCCAGTGTGTCCGCTGCGATCTCATCGTCCAGAGATCCGACGATATCGGTCCGGTGGATCGGAGACAGTGCTTCAGCGAGTTGTGCGATCTCAACCGGATGGAGACGCGAGAGCTTATCCTTGGAGGATTTTAGTTGAACCGTCACCTTCTTAGAATCGGTTGCTAAATAACCGACATCCGCCCAATCGAGCACTTCAACGGTTTTTTTACTTCCGTAGAATCCCGTTGGCATAAGACGGCGCATAAATCCCTTCAGGCTTACATCTGCTCCGGTTACACGCCATTCGTTTCCGACCTCAATGATCTGAACGTCGTTTACACGAACGACTCTCTTTCCATCAATATCGATCAACTGTTTGTCCAAAACGTCTTTCGCCAGTAGCACTTCATTTTCACGGCGCGTGAACGGAGTGAGGTCCAAAATATCAGATTTTAATGTGGCCCCGTCCCTTCCAAACTCCCTCAAGCGAGATTTCGCGAGGAAAAACGAACGGCGTCTGTAGAGGGCTACAAGTCCGGTCAGTGGAGGATAATCTTCCTCACCGTATTTCACTATCACATCCTTGATCCTGGCGATCTCCTCACCAGCAAGACTCGAAATCGGCCTTCCCAATATCTGCGAAAGATAAAGCATTTACTAAAGATAAACCATTTTTTTCTTGTGACGAAATCTTTGATCGACGCTCTGGCTGGTAAAAAAGTTTAAACAAATACAAATTTTTTTGGAACAGAGAGGGTTTTAGCGGTTTCTTTTAAACGACGCGGAAAATCCTGCGTTTGAAAAGGAAAGCTGCTATGCGCAGGGCTACCCCCCTTTTTAGTAAGCACACCACCCGAACAACTACACCCTATGAGAAAATCCATTCTATTTGTCACATTCAGTTTGCTGCTCAGCATTCCCGCCCTCGCTCAAAACCGCGCAAGAGTATTTGATAATTTCGACACCTCCGGCGGTGTTACGGTAGCGACGCCCACGATCAAGCCGATCGTTTACAAGAAAAAGGCCTCCAAAAACCGCAGCAAAACATATAAAAAGAAAATGAATGCCGGCGAAGGCGTGGCGCTAAAAAACAGCTACAAAAAGTCGTACAAACCAATATTGATGATGGGCTCTTCAACGAGCATGAAGAAATTCACCACCGGCGATCAACAAATCGACTCATACATTGTTGGCGCGAGCAGAAAATACAGGATCGATCCTTTATTGATCTACGCCCAAATGCACCAGGAGTCAGCGTTTAAGAAACGCGCCCGTTCGCACAAAGGAGCAAGCGGATTGATGCAGCTTATGCCGGCGACGGCAAGACGCTTCGGCGTAACAAAGATCTATGATCCCGAGCAGAACATCTATGCCGGTGTCAGATATATGCGTTGGCTTTTGAATAAATTTAACGGAAACGTCGTCTTAGCTCTGGCCGGATACAATGCCGGAGAAGGTGCGGTAATGAAGTACGGGAACAACGTACCACCTTACCGTGAGACCCGGGAATATGTACGACGCATAACGGGCCGGTATAACCAGATCAGTAATCCGAGCTACAGAAGCGCAGCTGTGAAAGTAGATCGTAAGCAGGCTGCCAAGATAACCAAGGCAAAAGCCAAGCCTTTGACAGTTCTTGAACTCGACGTAGTAACCGTAAAACTGCCAAATGGAAGGATGCGATTGGTTTCTAACTAGATCCAAAAAAAATAATTTGCTTACGCTCTCTTCTCCTCCTGAGCGGTAATGCCTGCGGTCAGATTATTCTGACCGCTTTTTTGTTACCAGGGTGCAAATCTAGTATTATTCCCCGTAGAAAATATGTTTTGTATAAAGTGCGGTGCAAAAAACTCTGACGAGGCCTTGTTTTGCCAGAAATGCGGCTTTCAATTTGAGTTTGAAGGAGAAGAAGAAACACAGATTGCAAAATCACCGGCCGATCAGGCGGCTTCCGATGAAGACGAGGAACGCAGTGTTTTCTCGATTCGCCCCACGCTTCTCTTTGTGAAGTTGGGATACGGACTTGCAGTGATCGGTGCATTTTTACTGGTTGCATTGATCGCGTCACTGGGCTTGTTTATAAGCAGTCCGGTCTCTGCCTGGATAGTAGTTCTGATCGGTTTGTCGCTCCTCCTGATACCCGCTTATTACCATCTAAAACAAAAGATGGTTCGGTATACCCTGACCGATTCAAAGATAGAAATAGATGAGGGATTAATATCAAAAACGACACGCAACGTACCTCTTCGGATAATCCAGGATGTAACTGTATCGGCGAATTTCTATCAGCGTTTGCTGGGATTTGGAGATGTCGAAATTGAAAATGCCAATGAGAGCGATAGTCTGATCGTATTAAGGAACATTAACTCGCCAAAGGAGCATGCTGCCGAAATGCTTGACCAGATGCGCCGCTTGAATAAATAGCCTCTTCTTTTAGGATTAGACCGACCATGTATGATTGCCTGAAAGCGTGCAGGGCGTAATGCGGTCGGCTAGCGAAAAAAAAATGCCGATGTTGGAAATTTTCCAACATCGGCTTTTTCACATTTATATCAACAAAATCAGGATTTCGTTTCGTGAACCGATTCATCAATATTTTCGCCGCCATCATCCAGAACATAATCGGATTCGTCGTTAAGCAGCGGAGTAGAATCATCAGTATCGGCGTAATAATCGTAAGAATAATTGTAGCCGTAGTAACCATATTCAAGCGAGTTTGCTTTGACTCCATTCAATACCACGCCATAAATTCGTGTTCCCAGGCTGGCTAACCTCTGTTTGAATCGTTTCATCAGATGAATCGAACTCGATCCGGCCATCGCTACTAAAACGACACCATCTACCAGGGTTGATAGAATCGCCGCATCGGTAAATGAAATTGCCGGGGGAGAATCTAATATCACATGCTTGTAATTCCCCTTAAGAAACTGCAGAACATTTTTCATTTCATTTGAACTCAAAAGCTCTGCCGGATTAGGAGGAATCGGACCGCTGGTGATGATCTTCAAATTCGGAAGATCGGGGCAGGGTTTCATCAAATTCTCAGTCTTTTTGTCGCCTGAGAGATAGTTGGTCAAACCGTGTGAATTTGCCATGCCGAAATGCGTGTGCAGTCGCGGACGTCTCAAGTCGCAGTCAATTATGACAACATTATCGCCCGACTGAGCGAGTGTGATCGCCGTATTTATCGCCGTGGTCGTTTTACCCTCCGAGGGCTGGGACGACGTTACCAAAACCGTCTGCGGCGGCTTACCGGCTGAGGAGAAGAGCAGAGACGTTCGGAGATGCCGATACGCTTCCGCAATAGTAGAACGAGTGTCTTCAAGCGCGATCAACGCCAGGGAGTGTTCCTTTCCATCGCCTTTACTCGATGCAGAAATGCTCGTGAGCTGTCCTTTTCCAAGTGCATCCTGATGAGGGATAAGCGCCAGGGTCGGTAAACCTAGATTTCTGCTAATGTCATCAGACGTTCGAATCGAGTCGTCAAGATAATCAAGCAAAAAGGCCAAACCAATTCCGCCAAGGAGAGACACCAGGAAGGCAAGAAAGATATTTCGATTCCGCTCCGGTCCGAACGGTCCTGATGGAACAACCGCTTTGGACGATACCTTGATATTGTCCGGGGTCGTTTGGTTGATCAGGAGTTCCTGTTCTTTGTGTCTTTGTATGTAGGTATCAAGAAGTCTTCTATTCGTTTCTATTTCGCGCTTTAAAGTAGTCAATTGTCGCGCAGCCTGACCCTGGAAGTTTGCGTCTGATACCTCATTTGTATATTCACCAAGAAGCTTTGCTTCACGGTTACGGGCAGCGGCAAGCTGGGCCCGGAGACCGCTTAAGGCATCTACCTTCGACGAAGTTTCTATTTTTGCGCTTTCGGTCTTGATACGGCTCTCGCCGGTTGTCTCCGCCTTTTTTCTCGATTCTTTCAATTGTTCGATCTTCGCCTTCGCTTCCTTCACCTCAGAATATTCTTCGGTATATCGAACCAATAGCTCTTTACGCTTTGTTTCGGCTTCGGCGATCTGTTTGTCGTAATCGCGAAGCAGTTCTCTCAGCTTCGACTTTTCTTCTTCAATTCGTTTGCGCGCTTCAATAATTGCGTCATTATTAATGATGTCGGGGGGGAGCGCGCCGACATTCTTCGCTTTCAGCGCAGTATTGTAATTGGCCTCGATCTTCCTTCTGGTGTCCATTGCCTCAAGCCATTGACTGCTCAAAGTATTTAGCCGGTTGCGGCCAACCTCGTTATTTTCTCCACCAGCAAGCACCATTCCTCTTCGGCCCATAAAGGCGACCAAACTCTGCTCATCCGCCGTGATCGTAGCTTTCAGGTCGGCGATCGACTTGTCGAGCTTCTGATACATCTCAGTTGCACGTCTCGTTTCCAGCTGGATATTCTGCTCCATGAAAACCGTTGCGAGACCGTTTGCAACTGTTGCAGCCAGCACCGGGTTTTTATTAACAACGGTGATATTTACGATGTTGGTTCTTTGTTCCTGTGCGACGCTAACCCCACCGAGTAACATCCCCGCATACATTGAAACCCTTTGCTTTTCCGCAGCGCTCAATACAATTTCATCCGGATCCTCGGATTGGATATTGGAATCGGAGATTACCTTCAGCGAATCTTTCTCTTCCGGCTTTTGGTCTCCACCGGCGAACATGGTCCTCAGCGTCCCCAAAATTCCAGGGCTCTGATTCTTCATCAAATCAGGATTCTTATATAAGCCATAGCGTTTCACGACGTCTTCCATAAGCTCTCTGTTTCGGAGCAGCTTAAGCTGGGTGTTCCCATAGTTTATGTCGTTGCGGGAATCAATAACGATCGTTCGCTCAGCTTTGCTGTTGCGAGGATAGATCAGCATTGATGTATTCGCGCGATACAGTGAGGGTTGGCGGTACATATAAAATGCCGTTACCGCAGTCGCCAAAATTGTCATCGCCAAGATCAGCGGCAAGCGTTTGTAAACTACGTGAAGGTATTCTCGTATCGACCGCGAATCAGCGCTAACATCATCATAAGACGACGGATAGCTCGCTGGATAATCTTGATCGGTTTCCGTTGGTTGTAATTTGCCTATGTTCGGCAAGGGTAATAATCGTTCGTCTCGTTCCATACTACTGATTTATAAAAACCTAAAATATTGATTTTGCCTGGATATCATTCGGAAACAGAATTTCCGTAACGAATAAATATAAACTTAATGCCTACGATATCCAAACCAAAGTACTTGAAAAATATACACTTTTTTCATTTTTTAGGCAAAAAAATTAGGCGAAAATAAGAGTCCCGTCCTTTGTTTCTTGGTCAGGCAAAATGGTATATTTTTCTATTACAAACTAATAAATATCTTGCATTTAGTTAACCGAAAATGATTGGAATTTTAGAACCTGAAAACAAACAAGCAAATAACCTATCAAATCACGATTTTGAACTGGGCATTCCCGGCTTTAAATATTCAGACCTGTTTGATGCCTACAAGCTTAAAGAGTTGGCAGAAACTTTCTACTCGGAAGTAGAAAAGAAAGAGCCTGTAGTCCACCAGGCACTTATCGAATACATCGAAAAACGAGGTGTTGGCTATGAACCAAAGGTCGCTTCCAGGATTTTGACGGATTCGGCGCCGTTTTTGTCTGAATTTGTTGCAAGAATGTTCGGTATAAGTAAAGAGCGGAAGGAATTAGAGAGTGAGATCTTAAAACACGATCCGATCTGGAAGTATAAGTTTTTTGTGCAGCGCCGGGCAATTCGCAGATACAAACAAGACAAATTATCCGGATATAATGAAACTGAATTGAATGAGTCGATCCGGCAATTAAAGAACAGTGAATTTGCAGAATACCTGGTCTACGATGAGGAGTTGGCGATTTCATCAATCGTTGCTGAGTTGCTTGCGGCTGAAGAGACACTGACCAAGGATCTGGAGATCGATTCGAAGGTTCAGAAAACTCTTGACAAGATTCACACAGCCTACGACAAATTAAAGGATTCGACATTCGGGAATGTTTTTTCACGATTTGTTACAGAAATCGATTCTGTTGGCGAGCTTTTGCAGGTAAAGGCGATCTTGCAGATTTTCGAGATTTGGTCAGCCATCGAATTTTACAAAAAGGAAAAACCCTGGTTTTCGTTCAAGACACCCCACCCACTTGATTACCAGAATCTGGTTCATATCACCCGGGATGATCCTGAGATCGCTGAGGCGTTGCGTGGGCCCGACAAATTGATGCGTCGTCGCGACGGGTTCGGATTAACTGATGATCGCGGTTCGATGCGCGCAGCCTTAAACGAAATCGACTATTGCCTGATATGCCACGAACGCGGAAAGGATTCGTGCTCGACCGGCTTACACGAAAAAGATGGTTCGGTAAAGAAAAACCCGCTGAACATCGAAACCGCTGGTTGTCCGCTTGACGAAAAAATTTCCGAAATGCACCTGATGAAGAAGCAGGGAGATTCGATCGCTTCACTCGTATTGGTGACCATCGACAATCCAATGTGTGCGGGTACCGGGCACAGGATCTGCAACGACTGCATGAAGGGATGTATCTTCCAAAAGCAGGAACCGGTCGACATTCCGCTTGCGGAAACCGCTACGTTGACGGATGTACTGGACCTGCCCTACGGATTTGAGATCTATTCGCTGCTTACTCGTTGGAATCCACTGAATGCGAAGCGCCCGTATCCGCTGCCTTACAACGGAAAAAATATTCTAGTTATCGGACTAGGACCGGCGGGATACACTCTCTCTCATTATTTGCTCAATGAGGGGTTCGGCATTATCGGTTTCGACGGCCTAAAGATCGAGCCTTTAAACGAAACCTGGACGGGGAAGAACGGTAATGAGTGTCCAAAACCGGTAAGGGATATAAACGACATAAAAGAGAATCTGGATGAGAGAATATTATCCGGTTTTGGCGGGGTTTCTGAATATGGGATCACCGTTAGATGGGACAAGAATTTTCTGACGATGCTCCAATTAATGCTTTCCCGGCGGAAACGCTTTAGAGCGTATGGGGGAATCCGTTTTGGAGGCACCTTTACCATTGAGGACGCGTGGAATGCTGGCTTTGACCACATCGCGATCGCTACCGGAGCGGGCCGGCCGACGATCGTAAAGATGAAAAACAATCTGATTCGCGGAATTCGACAGGCTTCTGATTTTCTGATGGCTCTTCAACTAACCGGGGCCTTTAAAAAGGATACGCTTACAAATCTGCAAATGAGGCTGCCCGCAGTAGTAATTGGCGGCGGCTTGACCGGAATCGATACGGCAACGGAATTGTTTGCCTATTACCCGGTTCAAGTGGAAAAGATGCTCGACAAGTTTGAAGAATCTGCCGAAGGAGTTGGCGAAGAAGCCGTATGGAAGCAGTTTGATGACGAAGAAAAGAAAGTTTTGGGCGAGTTTCTCGTTCATGGAAGAGCGATTCGCGAAGAAAGAGCTCGCGCAGAAGCCGCTGGCGAAGAGCCGAATTTTGTTCCATTGATTCAGAGCTGGGGAGGCGTTTCGCTGGTTTATCGTAAGCGTTTACAGGATTCTCCGGCTTACCGTCTCAATCATGAAGAGGTTCAAAAAGCTTTAGAAGAAGGAATTAATTTTATTGAATTGATGACTCCGACCGAGGCTATTCCCGATGAAGATGGCGCCGTGAAGGGTTTGGTGTTCGAGCGCCTGAAACATAACGACGAGACCGGAAGATTTGATCAAACCGGTGAAATGATTCGAATGGGCGCCAGAACAGTTTGTGTTGCGGCCGGAACGGCGCCAAACGTAATTTACGAAAAGGAATTTCCTGGAACTTTCAAGCTTGATGAATGGCGGCAATTTTTTGCACCGCACGAAATTGAGCGTAACGGTGACGGTAATTTACACGTCAAGGAATCAAAATCCGGGTTCTTTACCTCGTACGAAAAAGACGGAAAATTCATCTCGTATTACGGCGATAACCACCCTACTTTTGCCGGCAACGTTGTGAAGGCGATGGCCTCGGCGAAAAAGGGATACCCAAACGTGGTCGAGATTTTTGATGAGGAATTAAAGATTCAGGGGAAACTCCCCCAAATCGAAAAAGACGCTATATTTAATAAACTCAAGGCGGTACTCGATGAACAGCTTCGCGCCTATGTTGTCAAGGTTGACCGGCTTACGGATACTATCGTCGATGTTATTGTTAAAGCGCCGCTGCAGGCGAGGAAGTTTGAGCCGGGACAGTTTTACCGACTGCAGAATTTTGAAACGAACGCTCCGGTCATTGAGGGCAAACGGCTGATGATGGAAGGGCTGGCATTGACCGGCGCCTGGGTCGACGAAGAACAAGGATTGCTGTCGATGATCGTGCTGGAAATGGGAACTTCTTCAAAGCTCTGTCAGTTTTTAAAAGAAGGCGAAGAAGTAGTCGTGATGGGGCCAACCGGGACGCCGACCGAGATCCCGGAGAACGAAACGATATTATTGGCCGGCGGCGGTCTTGGAAATGCGGTTTTATTTTCGATCGCTGAGGCACTGCGTAAGGCGAATAACGAAGTAATATACTTTGCGGGCTATAAGGATGGAGCTGATCTGTTTAAGCGCGAAGAGATTGAAAATAATACGGACCAGGTTATATGGGCGACCGACTATGGAAAAGAGATCCAGCCGAATCGTCCGCAGGATTCGCATTATCGCGGAAATATCGTCAAAGCAATGATCGCCTATGCAAAGGGCGAACTCGGGCCCCAAACTGTTAGCCTTGGGGATGTTGACCGAATGATCGTGATCGGATCTGACCGGATGATGAACGGAGTAAAAGAGGCGAGATATACCACCCTGAAACCGTATTTAAAAGAAAAACACACGGCGATCGGTTCAATAAATTCACCAATGCAATGTATGATGAAGGAGATTTGTGCGCAATGTTTGCAGCGACACGTAAATCCGCATACGGGCGAAGAGGTTTTTGTCTTTTCGTGTTTTAATCAGGATCAGAATCTCGATTTTGTTGATTTTAAGAACCTGGACGATCGTTTGCGGGCGAATTCAATTCAAGAGAAGCTTTCAAATATGTGGCTTGACCGGGTGTTAAAGAATGCAGTCACGGAAGCGTAGTAGCAAATAAAGAAAGAGGAACCGCATAATTCACTTTAGGAGAGGAAAATATGGCAACTAAAATAGTTAAGTGTCCTAGTTGTAATACCGAGAATACAGGTTTGGAAAACTTCTGCCGCAATTGCGGAACGACTCTGGCAGACCCGTTTCAAGATCAGCAAAACCAACCGAATCAACAAATGCAGCAGCCCGTCACGAGCGGTGCTCAGATTCCCGGCGCAGACAAAAAGATCGTTGCCGGAATTTGCGGGATCGTCATCGGCGGATTTGGCGTCCACAAGTTTATACT
>JABDJV010000204.1 GCA_013003295.1 Pyrinomonadaceae bacterium
ACGTCGCCCCTTTTTCATACGAGGAAGTGGACAAGATCGTATCGGAAGAGATTGGGGTTCGAATCTCCAAGGCATTTTCAGAGTTTGACCCCGATCCGGCTGCGGCAGCGTCAATCGGTCAGGTGCACCGGGCCAAACTGCGCGACGGGAAGCCTGTTGTCGTAAAGGTTCAGCGTCCGAACATTCGAGAAGAAGTTGTGAATGACCTGGACGTTTTGGACGATATTGCCGAACTCCTCGACGAGAAAACAAACGTCGGAAAACGGTATGAATTTCAAAACACGCTCATTCAATTGCGAAAGAGCCTCCTTCGGGAGCTCGACTATACGCGAGAGGCTTCGAGCCTAAAGATCATCCATGAAAATCTCAGCGAATTCGAGAATATCGTCGTCCCGCTTCCGATTCCGGATTACACGACATCGCGGGTAATTACGATGGAATATGTCGAAGGGAAAAAAGTGACGGATATATCTCCCTTAGCGCTTATGGAGCTTGATGGAAAAAGGCTTGCCGACGATCTTTTCCATGCCTACCTCAAGCAGGTATTAGCTGACGGATTCTTCCAGGCCGATCCGCATCCGGGTAACCTTTTTATTACAAAGGAGGGGAAGATCGCATTGCTCGATATGGGAATGACCGGGCGTCTGATGGCGGAGTTTCGAGAAAATTTACTTGATCTGTTGTTGGCAATTAGTGAAGGGCGCGGTGGAGATGTTGCCAGCATTGCGCTCAAGATGGGTGAAGAGAAAGAAGATTTTAACGGGAACGAGTTTACACGCCGGATAGGAGAGCTGGTGATTTCACGCGATGATGCGAATTTGGAGCAGCTTGACGCAGGAAACGTTGTGTTGGAAATAACCAAGATCTCCGCAGATTGCGGATTCCGTCTGCCTCCGGACTTTACGATGATCGCCAAAACCCTTCTGAATTTGGACCAATCTGTTTACGTTCTCGATCCCGAATTTGATCCGAATGCGTCGATCCGCCGACATGCAGCCGGGATTCTGCGCCATCGGATCACTGACGCCGTCTCTCCCGGATCGGTTCTGAGCAGTGCGATTGAGGTAAAGCAATTAGTAGAGAGTATTCCTCCGAACCTCAATAAAATTTTAGACACTATTGCGAATAACGAATTGCGGTTGAATGTTGACGCGATCGATGAAAAGACGCTGATGTTGGGTTTTCAAAAGGTTGCAAACAGGATCGCGATGGGACTGGTTCTGGCCGCATTGATAATTGGCGCGTCAATGTTGATGAATATTGAAACGACGTTAACCGTATTTGGTTATCCCGTATTTGCATTCGGACTTTTTCTGGCGGCTGTTGGCGGCGGCGCTATGATGATCTACTCGATAATTTTCAACGACGCTGATAAAAGTTAGGGAAGCCGATCAACATAGATAGCTTACGCAATAAAAAATTCCCGGGAACTGGCGTTCCGCGGGAATTTTTTCCATAAATCGCCGATATTAGGATTCACCTACATATGCTCTTTTAGCGCATATTAGTTTGCCGGCGTTTCTATTTTTACATCAATTTTTTTCTCATCGACCCCTCCGGCTTTGCTTAAGAACCCACTGTAATATAAGGCGCCGGCAATCACTCCGACCACGATCAAAAATGTCACCGCCCAGATAAGGTTGACTCCGACTCCGTTATTCTCAGACATAATAATATCCTCCTCAGTCTTTTTTAATTATCGCAAGTATTAGAGGCAAGAATGGGACCAAAGTCAAATGAACACTCTACTGGACGATATCTGCCGTGTTTAGGCGATGATTGAGATTTCGTCTTTTTGATCGTCTAGTTTAAGAATGTGTAAGGATTAAATACACCTAAGTACTATTTCGAAACATTGATCACACATTAACGGCAGTGTAAAAGGCCCATTCCTTTTAGTTTCCTAGTTGAGAAACGGGCTGCTCATAGCGGCACAGCGGTTGCATCTAAAAGTAAGTGAAGAATCCGAGCAATTTCGGCGGATGGACTTTAGTAGGTGAAAAAGATCAGTAAAAATAATGTTGGAATACGCACTCGACCGCACACTCTGGGCTTTTCGATTTTTGTGCCAATCTTACTTCTGTTGACTTCCTTTGGTCTCGCGATCCTGCTCCATAACGCGTCGGAAAACGCCGGTGAAATTAGGGAGATAATCCCATACGTGATCATTTGCGGCGCTCTTCTGGCCGCGTTATTTTTTGGGATTGCGCTTAATGAACTGCGTATAAAAAAAGCGTTGATGGAAGCGACCGAAGAATTGGAGAGCGCTAAAGAGTCAATAACCCGACTGTTTCAAAGTGAAAAACAAGCCCGCAAAAAAATTGAAGAATTTGGAAAAGCGAAGGAAGAGTTTGTCGCGATCTTATCGCATGAAATTCGCACTCCTATCAATGCGATCTCAGGCTGGTTGCGAGTCTTAGAAAATGAAGTTTCGTCGATCGAGCTAAAAGAAAAAGCCGCTGATAGAATCGCCAAGAATGCCAATCTACAGCTCAAAACGCTGGAACGCCTTACAAACTTTCTTGAAATTCCTGCCGACTTTGCGACAGTCACTCGCTCGGAGGTAGAATGTGACGAACTGGTCAGAGAAGCTGCCCGACAAATCGAACCTACTGCATCAGAAAAAGGGATTAAGCTCATCATAGACAATGGCTTAATTGAAGGGAAATTATACTGTGACCCTTTCAAGATTTCGAAGGCTATAAAACATCTGCTCCAAAATGCGGTGAAATTTACGCCGTCCGGGGGCAAGGTTAAGATCAAAACGCGAGCAGGTGGGGAGTCGATCGAGATTACCGTCAAAGACGATGGGAGAGGAATAAAGAAAGCAGACCTGCCCTATGTCTTCGAACCATTTTCGCAAGTCGATTCTTCTACGACCCGCAGTCATGATGGTCTTGGCCTGGGACTTGCGATCACTAAAAAGATTATTGATCTGCATGGCGGCCGCATACGCGTATTCAGCGACGGATTAAACCAAGGAACCGAATTCAATATATCCCTTCCCCGTAAGCCAACTTCCTGAAAACGCAGACAGTATATAAAGCGAATGGCGTTTGCCGTGATCCATTAGGAATAAATAGCAACCTGCTTTAGCGATAGAGTGTATCGAATTCTTACAGCGAAATTATACAAGCCATCTCCATTACTTTCTTGAAAAGCGAAAACCTAGTAGATGCAACCACTTAGCAGCCTGAATGCGTCTTGGAACGCAGATTGCATCTTTGTGAGTACGAATTCAAAAGGTGAACGAGACACCGATGAAAAGTTTTCAAAATGGAGAAAAAAAAATGAGAAAATTAAATAATATTTTATTAACGCTACTACTATTAACGCTAACAACTACAATCAATTACTTCGAAGCACGTGCGCAAAGCGCACCATCCCGGGTTTCCGATCAGAACGTACAACTCGTCTTAACCCGACTTGAAACCAGAACTGACCGTTTCAAGAGAAGTATGAATAAAGCTCTGGACAGAAGTAAATATAACGGTACGGACACCGAGGACAATATTTTCGAATACATCACGGAATTCGAGAATGCGACGGACAAACTAAAGCAAAGATTTGACGCAAATGAGTCAGTCAGCTCGGATGTAACAGATGTTCTAAACCGCGCCGTATTTATCGAAAGTTTTCTAAAAAGAAATAGTCTGACGAGCCGCGTGCAAAGAACCTGGGCCCGGATAAAATCGGACCTGGACACTCTTTCGGGTTTCTACAATGTTAATTACGACTGGAACGCAGCGCTTTCGGGCGGCGGTCAAGTTTATACGAAGCCTTATCGCGTCTCCGATAACTCGGTAAAAACCCTGCTTACACGGATAGAGACAAGGACGGACAACTATAAGCGCCGGATGAATACTGCGCTCGATAGAAGCACACTGAATAACACCGATAAAGAAGATATGGTCTTTGCTTATATCACCGAGTTTGAAAACGCGACCGATCGGCTGAAGCAGCGATTTGATGCGAAAGAATCGGTTTCGGCGGATGTCCGAAACGTGTTATCGAGGGCCGCCTCGATCGATCACTTTATGCGGAATAACCGACTGACAAGGTCGTCAGAGAGAAGTTGGAGAAATTTGCGAATCGACCTGAATACACTTGCAAGCTACTACAATCTTACTTTTGACTGGACAAAGCAGCCTGTGAGCGATCAGGTCGCAGCGTACACGGTTGCCGGAAGCAGAGTTTCAAATCTGCTTAACCGTTTAGAAACGAAAACCGACAACTACAAAGATGCGATGGATCGAGCATTGGACCGGAGTGTATTGAATAATACCCGGAGCGAGGATGCAATTCTGGCCTACATTACAGAGTTTGAAAACGCCACCGATAAACTTAAGCAAAGGTTTGACGCAAAAGAATCCACCGACAAGAACGTTCTCGACGTTTTAAACCGGGCGGCCTACATCGATACATTTATGCGTGATTATAGGCTCCTGAGGTCAGCCGAAAATCAGTGGACTTCGATTCGAACAGATCTAAATACACTTTCAAACTTTTACGCAGTGAATTTTGATTGGAACAGGCAGTTTGAGCCTGTAAGTAAATTCGATTCTATGCTTACGGGTACTTACAGGATCAATCGCGCGTTGAGTGACGATGTTGCAGTCGTCGTGAAAAATGCGATCGAAATCTATCCGACATGGGAAGAACGAAGCGTTGAACGGAAGCTCACACGGCGTTTAAGTTCGCCCGACGTCATTGTGATCTCAAAGAATGCAAATAATGTAATGGTAGCCTCCAGTAACGCGCCGCAGGTGATGTTTAAGACAGACGGCGTTGCCAGGAGCGAAACTGCGCCAAACGGAATGACGGTGAATGTTACCGCGAAATCCTACTATGATGGCGTGGCACTAAGCTACGAAGGCGAACGGGCTAACGATTTTTACGTAAATTTTATGCCGCTTGCGAATAATCGGCTAAAAATTGTCAGAAGAATAAAGGTCGAAGATCCCGCTGAAACGATTACGGTTGCAGCGGTTTACGACAAAATTGAGCAAGCGACACGCTGGGAGATGGCGAGAAATGATTCCGCTGCAGCGGAACGGACGACCGCGACAGACAATGGTTTCGTAGTTCCGAACAAGACTCCAATTGAAGCGGTAATGAGAACAACCGTCTCGACCAAAGCTTCACAGAATGGAGATCGATTTCAGATGGAAGTTCTATCGCCCTCGATTTACCAGGGAGCAATTATTGAAGGCCGAGTCGTAAAGGCAAAACGCTCGGGTATCTTTTCCGGAAGAGCAACCGTGTCGCTTGATTTCGACACAATAACTCTACAGAACGGAAGCACCTACAAATTTGCCGGCTTGATCGAAAACGTGAAATTGGCAAGCGGAGAGAATGTGACCGTTTCAAACGAAGGACAGGTGCGGGACAACAACCAAACCAGCAAAACGGTAAAACGAGCCGGAATCGGTGCGGGAGTCGGAGCGATTATAGGAGCGATCCTTGGTGGCGGTGACGGAGCAGCGATCGGAGCGGCCATTGGCGGCAGTGCCGGCGCCGGTACCGTTGTTGCACAAGGGCGTGACGATGTCGAAATGGAGGCAGGTACGACGCTCGAGATCACCGCGACCGCGCCGGCAAATAATTCAACCGGTTCACCGCGCTAAGTTGGTTAACCGGTGAGGGATTTATAAATGAGCGGGGTGGACAAAAGCGTTCACCCTTCTCATAAAAAATCGATCATGGAGGCTATTGCAGTGGAAAATGGTAGGAATGACGAAAATATGCCTGACGTAGAACGTGACGGATGGGATGCCGGCGAGATCGCCGAAGAAGCGGTAAATGAGGATCCCGACGATATCGTTCTGAGAATGCTTCGCGGAGCAGAAAATGAGAGCGGCCGAAAAAGCGAAAATGTGCCAGTCGCACCAACAACAAGGTCCGAACAGACCGGTTCTGACGACTAGGTAAAAGAGGAGCGTATATATGTTAGACGACAATAAATTAGAGCAGGAAGAACGGGAGCGCATGCGAAACTACAAGGACGCAAAACGCGTTGCCGAATCAGAAGTGCACGAGGAAATCGCCGAAGAGGCGGAAAATATCAAGGCTGAGCGCCGCGACGACGCACGAAATATCGCTGAATTGATGCAAGAAAAGGCGGTTGATGAAGTAGCGCAGACAAATAGAGAAGTAGAACGCGGCAGAGTCGTTGCACGTGTCTCACAAATAGTCGATTATTTATTTTTTCTAATCTATGGACTTCTTTCAATAAGACTGCTTCTGGAATTATTTGCGGCCCGGGAAAGCGCAGGCTTTGTTAAGTTTATAAAGACAGCCACCGGATTGCTTCATCAGCCGTTCGCCGGGATCGTGCCAAGCCCTACAGTAGAAGGCGGGTTTACGCTTGCGCTACCGATCGTCGTCGCGATCGTAGTCTACGTTTTGATCCATTTGGCCATAAACAATTTATTAAGAATTTTTGCACACAGAAAAACTACTGTTTGAGCGTGAATACAAAAATATCAGGAGTCTTTTTAGACCCTGGAATCAAGGAGAAACTATGAGTTCAATAAAATGTCCGGAATGTTCTAAAACCATCTCATCAAAAGCAGAAGCTTGTCCCGGTTGCGGCTATCCGCTAAGTTCGGCGAGTTCCAGCCGAGCCGTTTTAAGTGAAAGCGAAAGCGGAACGGGAGCGTCGGTTCCGATGTGGGCGATCGCTCCAGCCGTAATTCTAGGGGTCGTTGTGCTATTTGGATTGATTTATATGATCCAAAATAACGACGAGCCGGTGGACGAAAACATCAATATCAGCGTCGCCAAAGAAAGGTCCCGAAACTCCGCGGATGCTCGTAGCAAGCGGACACCTGAAACGATTGTTCCAGACGGAACAGACAAAACGATCGTGGAAACCAGAAAGGAAGCCGAAAACGATCAAACACTTGCGGCCGACACGAAAACTCAGGTTAGAGATAATCAAGAGGAAAAGGGAAGCGTCAAGATAAACGCGCGGGTTTCAGATTCCAAGGGAAAGATCACTCCGGTCGAGGAAGAGAAGTTTTACTTGTTGGACAAAAAACTGGGAGATATCCTGACCGATGCAAAGTTAAAACCCATTGAAAATCTTGATCTGAAAAACTCATTTGGATTATCGGTGCTATCTCCTGAAAAGTACCCTGAATTCAATAAAAAAGCTCTGGCAGCGATAAATAACCATGTCAAATACGACGCGCTTTCGGGTTCGAACGGGATGGCGCAGATGAATGAGATCGAGCCAGGCGAATATTTTCTATTTGCAATTCACAAGGTTGGAAACGGCTTTGCGATTTGGAGCTCGAAGGTTGATATAAAACCGGGAAACAACACTCTGAACATTAAACCGGAGCGGCTGAACGAGTTGAAGGGTTAGGCATTCTGTCGATAAAATCCTAGGAATAATTCAGCAAACAGTATATAGTTTAGCTATCGTTTAAGAGTAAATTTTACCGCAGGAGTAGGGGAAGAATATGTTACATATTATTGGACAGCTATTTGTAGGACTAATTATTGGCGCGATCGCGAGATTGCTGCTGCCGGGTAAAGAGGCTATCGCCAGCGGTTTGATCGGTTGGCTTATAACGGCTTTGATCGGTATGGGCGGTGCATTCGTCGGTACGTTTATTGGAAAAATGATCTGGGGAGCGGAAAAATACGCTGCGGGATGGATAATGTCGATCCTGGGTGCGGTACTGCTGCTGATCCTGGTGAGAATGATCACTTAAGGTTTGAACAAAAATTAACAAAGGCTCCGTTTCGCGGAGTCTTTTTTATTGGAACTCTTAAAATCCTTTTGCATAAAAGGTGACAAAAAAAGGCTTCTTTCGCATTGAAAGAAGCCTTTTAGTCTTTGGGATTTGAGTCCAAGTATTAACCTTAGGTCCAAATCCGGGATCTAAAACGGGATTACATTCCCATTCCCATTCCGCCCATGCCGCCGCCCGGCATTCCGCCCGGCATTCCGCCGCCGTCACCTTCTTCTTCGACATCAGCGATCATCGCTTCCGTCGTAAGCATCAGGCCTGCGATCGATGCCGCATTTTGGAGCGCCGTTCGGGTAACTTTGGCCGGGTCAATCACACCAGCACCGACAAGGTATTCAAATTTTTCGGTCGCTGCATTGAATCCATACGTGTCGCTGTTCTCACTTCGCACGTTTTCAACGATAACCGCGCCTTCTTTACCAGCGTTGTTAGCGATCTGACGCAGAGGCTCTTCGAGTGCACGTCTAACGATCGTCACACCGATTTGCTCGTCCGCATCTTCAGCTTCGGTTTCAAAGCTTTCGAGAGCACGGGCTGCCCGAACCAGCGCGACTCCGCCGCCTGGTACGATCCCTTCCTCAACAGCGGCGCGGGTTGCGTGCATTGCATCTTCAACACGAGCTTTTTTCTCTTTCATCTCGGTTTCGGTAGCCGCACCAACTTTAATAACTGCAACACCGCCAACCAATTTCGCCAGACGCTCCTGAAGTTTCTCGCGGTCATAGTCCGAAGAAGTCTCTTCGATCTGCGAACGGATCGTTTTAACACGTCCCTCGATCGCTGAACCTTCGCCGGCACCCTCGACGATCGTTGTATCGTCTTTGTCGATTGTTACTTTCTTTGCTGTTCCGAGATCGTCTACTGAGATCGCGTCCAACTTAATTCCCAAGTCTTCGCTGATCACGGTTCCGCCCGTCAGGGTCGCAATATCTTCGAGCATTGCCTTGCGTCGGTCTCCGAATCCCGGAGCTTTAACCGCCGCAACGTTTAGTGTTCCCCTAAGCTTGTTCACAACTAATGTTGCCAATGCCTCACCATCGACATCTTCAGCGATGATCATCAGCGGCTTGCCGAGTTTAGCTACATTCTCAAGAATCGGCAGAAGATCTTTCATGTTACTGATTTTCTTCTCATTGATGAGTATATATGGGTCTTCGAGTACCGCTTCCATTCTTTCCGGATCGGTCACGAAATACGGCGATAGGTAACCGCGGTCGAATTGCATACCTTCAACAACTTCAAGCGTGGTATCCATCGTTCGCGATTCTTCAACCGTGATAACACCATCTTTACCGACTTTTTCCATTGCCTGGGCAATGATCGTTCCGATCGTTTTGTCACCGTTTGCCGAAACGGTCCCAACCTGCGCAATCGAATCGCCGGAAACCGGCTTTGAAAAGCTGCTGATCTCTTCAGTAACCTTCGCAACCGCCTTGTCAATCCCGCGCTTAAGCGCCATTGGATTAGCACCAGCAGCAACCGTACGGACGCCTTCCTTAAAGATCGCCTGTGCCAAAACGGTAGCAGTTGTTGTTCCGTCACCAGCAACATCTGATGTTTTTGAAGCAACTTCGCGAACCATCTGCGCGCCCATATTTTCGAGCGGATCAGCCAATTCGATCTCTTTAGCAACGGTAACGCCGTCTTTTGTGATCGTCGGTGATCCGAATTTCTTGTCGATAACTACGTTTCGTCCCTTAGGACCCAATGTAACTTTTACCGCATCGGCCAATTGATTCACGCCACGCAAAATGTTGGCCCTCGAATCTTCGCCTTGAATTACTTGCTTTGCCATTTTCTTTAATTTCTCCTTTGTGCGTAATACGTTTACGCAATTCGTTATTCGTTTACTTAAATATAATCGTTTTAAACTCTCTCGATCGTGATCTATTCAATACGAATGCAAAAAGCCCAAGCGTATTACGAATCACGGATATCGAATCTCGTTTTAACCAGCGTTTGCGCCAGCACGGTTGATGATCCCTAGAATCTCATCTTCCCGCATCATTAAGAGTTCTTCACCATCGAGGGTTATCTCGGAACCACTGTATTTGCCGAAAAGAACACGGTCGCCCTCATTTACGTCCAGCGTTTGACGGGTTCCGTCTTCCTTGTATTTTCCTTCACCAACGGCGATGATCTCGCCTTCCTGAGGTTTTTCCTTGGCTGAATCGGGAATGATGATTCCACCCGATGTGGTTGCGTTCTCTTCAATGCGACGAACGATCACTCGATCATGCAAAGGTTTGATAGTTGTTGCCATAGCTGTCACTTACTCCTTTTCTTAAAAGTTTGGTACTTTATAAATCAAAAGTCGCGCAATCACGCTCTTTTTGAGTTTTTAGCACTCTTATTAGATGAGTGCTAGTATAGGAAAAGTTTCACAAAGTATCAAGTAAAGAAGTAAATATTTTTCCAAAACTTGACAAGGGTATTATCAAGTCTTAAATATGAAAATCTCAGAGATAAACATATATCCGGTTAAGGCGCTAAAAAGGACCTCACTGCAAAGGGCCGTCGCCGAGGAAAGAGGGTTTGCGGGAGATCGCCGGTTCATGCTCGTTGATCAAAATGGTGATTTAGTCACCCAGCGGCAAATCCCAGCATTAGCAACAAGTTCCGCATTATTACATGAGAATACACTTGAAGTGTTGGCAGAAGGGGCTCAGTCGATAACGATCGGTTCAGATTTTGATGAGTCGGCAAATATCAAAGTACGCGTCTGGGACAGCGTTTGTGATGCGCTCCTCGCGGACGATTTGATAAATAAATGGTTCAGTGAAACCTTTGGCAGCGACCTGAGGTTGGTAAAGATGCCGGATTCAACCCGGCGGCGGGTGAACGAAAAGTTTAACGCCGGAGACGATATTGTCAGTTTTGCAGACGGATATCCTATTTTGGTGATTTGCGAGGCTTCGCTGGCCGACCTGAATTCCAGGCTCGATGAGAAGATTCCGATGGACCGGTTTCGTCCAAACATCGTCGTCAGCGGAGGCGAGGCTTATGAAGAAGATTCCTGGCGGCGGATCAAGATCGGTGGCGCAGTTTTTCGAGGAGTAAAGCCGTGTGCAAGATGCGTTGTAACGACAGTTGACCAAAAAACCGGCGTTTTCCGGGGGAAAGAGCCCTTGAAAACTCTTGCCACCTACCGAAAACCTGCTGACCTATATCCGATTTCCAGCGAAGAAATGGGATTTGGCAAGAATGATGTTCTTTTTGGAATGTACCTTGTAGCCGACAATTTTGGAGAAGCGATCAGCGTTGGCGACGACGTTGAAATCCTCAAACGA
The DNA here is from genome assembly GCA_013003295.1 of Pyrinomonadaceae bacterium. GTDB lineage: Bacteria > Acidobacteriota > Blastocatellia > Pyrinomonadales > Pyrinomonadaceae > Aridibacter. The sequence continues at coordinate 11,054 of JABDJV010000204.1, forward strand.
GGTTAAACGGAGCTCCCTTTTGCCTTGATTGCTGAGTTATTTACGTTGTACGAAGCCATTTTTTTTGAGAGCGTGTTGCGGTGAATACCCAAAACACCGGCAGTTTTTGAGATATGCCTCGAATTTCGATTCAACGCCTTTCGGATAAACACTTTCTCAAACTCTTCCTTTGCCTCATCCAGGAGGATTTGTCCGTCAAGCATCGCCTCGACTAGCGCCTCCATCTGCTTATGCATGTTCATAGTTATACGAATTTCCTTTTACAATTCTGTCCCCGTCAGAAGTTTGTAAGCCTCCAAATAACGAGAGGTTGTCGCCTCAACGATCTCAGCCGGCAATTGGGGTGCAGGCGGAAGTTTGTTCCAGTCCAGAGTTTCCAAATACTCTCTTACAAATTGCTTATCAAATGAAGGCTGTGCGTGGCCGGGTTGGTATGTACCCAAAGACCAAAACCGCGATGAATCGGGTGTCAGGACCTCATCGATCAGCAATACGTTTCCATCATTATCACGGCCAAATTCAAATTTGGTATCGGCAATTATTATTCCGCAGGACAATGCATATTTACTAGCAAACTCGTATATTTCGAGTGATTTGGTTTTTAACTGATCTGCAGTTTCTTTTCCGATTATCTGGGCAAACTTTGTTTCATCTATGTTTTCATCGTGTCCGCTTGCGGCTTTTGTCGCGGGAGTAAAGATGGGTTCGAGTAGTTTTTCGCATTGCTTTAAGCCTTTTGGTAATTTGTTTCCGCAGATCTCACCGGTTTGCTGGTAATCCTTCCAGCCCGAACCCTCTAGATACCCGCGCACAACGCATTCAACCGGGAAGACTTCAGTTTTTTTGACAAGTGTCGAACGCCCGCGCAGTTCGGCATTTTTGCGAATCTTTTCGGGCATTTGCTTAAAATCAACGGTAATTAAATGGTTCTTTGTTATGCCATTCAGTTTTTCAAACCAAAATGCAGAAATATTGGTCAGGACCTCACCCTTCCGGGGGACCTGATTTGGCATCACGCAGTCAAACGCGGAAATTCGATCCGTTGCGACGAGCAAAAGCCTTGAAGCATCGATGTTATATACATCCCGGACCTTTCCCCGATGGACCAGTGAAAGGTCAGACAGGTTGGTTTCGGAAACAGTTTGCGCAGCCATCATTTCTCAGAAAAAAGTAATAAAATTGGTTTGGAATGTGGAAAGATTATAAGGGTTTTTGATGAAAAGCAAATAAGGCACATGTTCAAATTGTAAAAAGTACAAAATATCGACGAATAGTCCAATAAAAATGTTTTAACAAGTGTTAAACTTTTTGCTTCACTTTTTCGCAAAAAAAATGCATAATAATAAAGAGTGTTTCGTGCATTCCCCGTAGCACCTGAAAGAAGCACCTCGCATTTCCCAAACTCTGCACAAAAAGACAGTTCTAATGCGTTCCGCAAATCTGCTATTACCATGAACAAACAAATGAGACACGTAAGTTCTAAAATAAGTTTATTGGGCACCGTATCGGCTCTTATATTCTTCGCTGTTAATACATTCGGACAGATGCCGCCGGTTAAAGTGCCAAAAGCATCGGCGACACCACCCCCTAGGGTTCCGATCTCGGTTCCACAGGAAGACAACACCTGGTGGTATCTGATGCTATTGGTTTTGTTAGCGGGGCTGGTTGGCGCAATTGCTATTTGGTATAAGACGAAAAAAGCGAAAGGATCCGATAAGCTCGACGAGTTTGATGACGATTGGGATAAAGATTCTCTTGACGCTGATGCAGAACTGGAATGGTTTAGGAAGAATACCCGGACCACCAAGAAATCAGAGAAGGGCAGCAAGAAGAAAAAAGGCAGCAAGAAGTTTCCTAAAGGTCTGCCTCAAACAAGCAAGGTTTTAAAGAAGCAAAATGCCGCCCGCCTCGAGGAAACCAAGAAAAAACTCCAGGCT
>JABDJV010000046.1 GCA_013003295.1 Pyrinomonadaceae bacterium
GGGTATTTCTGGCAATGGTCGTGATATCTTCGGTCGGTCTGATGATCGGCGGAATCGGCGTGATGAATATTATGCTCGTTTCCGTAACTGAGCGAACCCGCGAGATCGGCATTAGAAAAGCAATCGGAGCAAAGCGGTCAGATATTCTGTTGCAGTTTTTGGTTGAAGCAATGACGTTGACCGGGTTTGGAGGCCTCGTGGGACTCGCGATCGGATGGGGGCTGACCTTTCTCATCAGTCTCGTATTTCCTTCTTACGTTCCGCTTTGGGCCCCGATCGCCGGCTTCTTTGCCAGTGTCGGGATCGGTCTGGTCTTTGGAATTTTCCCCGCCTGGAAAGCAGCCCGGCTCGATCCGATCGAGTCTTTGAGATACGAATAATAAATAAGCCGTGAAATCTTCTTTCACGGCTTAACTTTTTGGCAATTTGTCAGACCGTTAGGACGGAATGCCATTCATAAACGCTCCGATCACGCGAAACGTAATTCCGATCAAGGTAAGTATCAAGACGATCGCCCAAGCAGATCCCTGCGAAATTCTTGCAACCTTTGTCAGCCCGATCGCAGCCAAGATCAATCCCCAAATCGCGAACAGATCGATCGTGCTTAACAACGTGGTCAACACAGGTGTGTCGTTCCCACCAATCAAGAGGGTGGGATTTGCCTGGATCACACCTCTCGCGCTTGTAGCGATCTCAATATCATCCGGTGACTTGAATATCAAAACAACAAGATTTGCAATGACCGAAACTACTCCCGGCGCAAAAGAAGAGTAAACCCAGACCGAGACCGTTTGCAGGAACGTCGCGCTTCCTCCCATCGCTTTTGTGCCGAGCCAGTAGAGCAAACTCCCGATCAAAAAGGCTATCATCAAGAATAAAGGAAGCGCATAGCCAACGACCTTTTGGATCGTTAGACCGAACTCAATGCTCTGCTCCTTTTGCTCTTGCGATAATGCCTCAAATTGCGGGTTCTTTTCGGCTTGCTCCATCGAAAATCGACGATATCTCTCCTCGCCGATCTTTTGCGAAAGAACAAATGTATAGGCCGTTGCAAGAAGCGCAAAAATCACAAAGGCAAGTATGAATCTGGGTTTCCTACGAAGGTCTTCAAAAGTTCTGCCGGGTTCGAAAAATATGTTTGCCAGAGTCGAGACCTCGGACATCTGCGGTTCCTCTTTTGGTTCGGCTTCTGCAACTTCAGGCTGAGGCACTTGGAATTCTTCATTGTCCGGATTTTCAATGCCTGTGTTTTCTTCGTTCATATGGAGTTGTCCTTTAAATTAAATTGTTTTGGTAAAACTTTAATTTGGCCTGGTGTAGAATTGTCCAAATAATACCGATTATACGCAAATACCGAATAGATCGTTTCAATTTCTACTGGTTGCCTAGGCTTCATCGTATCCGTCATTTCTTATACATGCCGAGAAATGATCCGGCTCGATTTCCTTTAGCTCCGGCTCTATGGTCTTGCATTCGTCTATCGCCACCGGGCAGCGCGTCCGGAACCGACAACCCGAAGGGGGATTTATCGGCGTCGGCACATCACCTTCGAGTACGATCCGATCTCGTTTCAACTTCGGGTTAGGAATTGGTATCGCCGAGAGGAGCGCTTCCGTATATGGATGAAGCGGATTCTCGTACAAGGTTTTTGCATCGGCGATCTCGACGATTTTTCCCAAGTACATCACTGCAACCCGATTCGATATATGTTCAACGACTGCCAAACCGTGAGATATGAATAAATACGTCAGTCCGAATTCGTTTTGCAGGTCCTGAAGCAGATTTACGACCTGCGCCTGCACGGAAACGTCGAGAGCGGAGACCGGTTCATCGGCGATGATCAATTTGGGATTGAGCGCAAGCGCACGTGCTATTCCTATCCGCTGCCTTTGGCCCCCGGAAAACTCATGCGGGTAACGCATCATATATTTCGGATCGAGGCCCACCTTCGACAAGAGTTCCGCAACGCGGTCTTTTCTCTCGTCTGAGTTTCCGATTCCATGAATCTTCAGAGGTTCGCCAACGATTGAGAGTATGCTCATACGGGGATTGAGCGATGCATAAGGATCCTGAAAAATGATCTGCATTTCCCGGCGAAGTTTTTGCAGATCCCGGTTGCCAAGTTTGACGATATCCTCGTCCTCAAACAAAATCTCGCCGGAGGTTGGCTCATGAAGCCGGAGCATGCAACGCCCAACCGTAGATTTTCCGCAGCCCGATTCGCCGACCAGTCCGAGTGTCTCACCCGATAAAATATCAAATGAAATTCCATCCACCGCACGCACCAGATCCGCGCTGTTGTCGACCGGAAAATGCTTAACCATGTCGCGAACCTGAACAAGCTTCCTTTTCTCTGTTTTCGTAGCCGTTTCAGTCATCTATTTTCTCTGGAACCCTCGATCCCGCTGATTTCTCTTTTTCATCGTCAAATAAGACGCACCGGACTTTCAGGCCATTGTCGAGCTCGTAAAGCGGGATTTCCCCGCTTTCACAAATGTCCTTCTTTACATCGCAGCGGGGAGCAAAATGACAACCGTCAGGCAACTCGGTCGGACTCGGCACGGTCCCATCGATGGTCGACAGCCGCAATGCCTTGCCAATCTCGTTAACACTCAATTTCGGAACACTCTGGAGCAGACCCTGAGAATATGGATGTTTTGGGTTCTCGAAAATTTCGTCAACTGGCGATTCTTCTACGATTTTCCCCGTATACATCACACAAACCCGGTCCGCCGTCTCGGCAACGACCCCGAGATCATGCGTGATCAAAAGAATCGCAAGCTTCCGTGTTTCCCTAAGTCCGTTTAACAGTTCCAGAATCTGGGCCTGAATAGTAACGTCAAGTGCGGTCGTCGGCTCGTCAGCGATAAGCAATTCGGGTTCGCACGCCAGGGCCATCGCGATCATAACGCGCTGACGCATGCCGCCCGAAAGCTGGTGAGGATAGTCGTTAACCCGCCTCGACGGCGACGGGATCGCGACTTCCTTCATCGATTCAATAGCCGCATCCCAGGCGTCTTTTTTATTTAGGTCGCGATGCAGCCGCAACGCTTCGGCGATCTGCTCACCAACTGTGTAAACCGGGTTTAGAGAGGTCATCGGATCCTGGAAGATCATCGCGATATCGTTGCCCCTAAGATCCCGCATGAAATCTTCAGATTCTTCCGTCAGCTCTCTTCCATCAAATTTTATAGAGCCGCCAACTATTTTCCCTGGTGAAGAGATCAGCCGCATAATTGACAATGCCGTGATCGACTTACCGCACCCGGATTCACCTACCAAGCCCAGAAGCTCGCCTTCATCGATGTGAAAACTCACGCCGTCAACGGCTTTTACTAATCCGGCTTTGGTTGGGAAATGTGTTTGTAGATTTTTTACTTCGAGCAAATGAGACATTTCGGGCCGATGTTTACGATGCGACTCGGATTCGCACCTTATCTCCGTAATCTATTGAATTACCTAAACTTTTTCAAACGTCCAAGCAACTAATTTCGTCGCTTTTTCTTCCAATGGATGTTATCATTTTTTCGGGAATTTGTATTATCGCACTTATAGTTCACAGGAGATTTTTGTAGTGAAAAAAAGTTCAGATCTTTTCGCCGCCGCTATATTAAGTATTTTTCTTGTTGCAAGTAGTTTTGGCCAGCCAAGTACGGTTTCGAAATCAGCGTCAAAATTTGCAAAAAAGAATTCGGTGACAACCAAAGCAAATGAAGTTGTGACGATCGAAAGGATCGAAAAAGATTTTTCGGAAGCACTTACCCTAATTCAGGATAACCACTATTCAGGCAAGCGCCTGGAATACAACGATCTCTTTAAGGCATCGATAGTCTCAATGCTTCATACCCTCGACCCACACTCAAGTTATTTTGATTCCAAAGAATTTGAAGAATTTCGCTCGAATCAAAACTCCAGATACTACGGTATCGGTGCAACCATCAATGACCTTCGCGACCCGAGCGGAAAAGTAATCGCAACATTCATAAAGGCCACCTTTAAAGGCGCGCCTGCCAACCGGGCAGGACTTCGTTATGGCGACAAGATCGTCGAGGTAAACGGAAAGCCGATGCTTGGTAAGCCGTATCCCGTTGTCAGGGATGAGCTGCGAGGCCCACGCGGCACGGTCGCCAAGTTGGTTGTAGAAAGATATGGAACCGGAAAGCGCGAAAATATAGAGATCATACGTGATGCAGTCTCTACTCCTTCGATTTCTGACGCGTATATGTTTCGTCCGGGAATCGGATACATTTCCATGACCGGTGGTTTCAACCGGACGACTTACGATGAATTCCGACGGGCGATGCGGAAGCTCAAGGCCCGGGGAATGCAGCACGTCATCCTCGACCTGCGCGAAAACGGCGGTGGTTTGGTAAATCAAGCATATTACGTCGCAAACACGTTTTTAGAATCCGGGCAAACAATTTTTACTCAAAAAGGCCGGCAGAGGCGTTCTGCCCGAAGCTTTGCGGCCGACAACCCCAATCCGGACAATACACCGATAGTGGTAATGGTCAACGGCAGTACCGCATCTGCATCTGAGATCGTGGCTGGTGCTCTGCAGGACCATGACCGCGCGCTGATCGTTGGCGAAAATACTTTCGGAAAAGGACTCGTGCAGAATCCGTACATGCTCAAATACGGATCGATGCTCCTTTTGACCATCGCAAAATACGAAACACCTTCAGGCAGACTTATCCAACGCGATTATTCCGATGGCAATCTCTATAACTATTACACAAATGGTGGAACGCTCGATGAGAAGAACAAGCCAAAAAAACGAAAAGGTGCGGAAAAACTAACCGATTCGGGTAGAGTAGTTTACAGTGGCGGAGGCATCGCACCCGATATCTATGCAAAGATGCCGACGATCAGTAATCAGCGTTACCGGATAAGGGAAAAACTTAGCGATCCAATTTTTTCGTTTGCATTGAATGTTGCTTTTAGAAAGGTAAAGGGCCTGGAACGCTTAACTGTTGACCGCGCGATCGTTTTCGATTACGACCTAAAGAATAATGATTTTGCGATCGATGAAAGTGTTTATAAGGCGTTTAAGGAGTATGTAATAAAAAACTACAAGATCAGCGCCGCAAAAATAGACCGTGAAAAAGAGTTCGTTAAAAGAAGTTTGAGAGGAGAGTTGGTAACTGCCGCCTATGGATCTCAGACGGCATTTCGTGTCCATAGGGAATACGATTCTCAACTAAAACGGGCGACGGTGGCTATGCCGGAAGCACGCCGCCTGTTTATGCAGCGTCAAAAGTCTGCTAAGAACAGACGAAACGAGCAGGACTGAGCTGGCGCCGGATTTGGTTTAAACAAGAAATCGATCGGCAATGCCGATCGATTTTTTTATGTCTGAACTTAATCGGTTATGCTGCTTCAAACATGCCCTATCCACTAAAGTACCAGGCAATTGCACGGTACGCCAGAAACAACAGGAACAGAACGATCAAGCCGCCGCCGGCGATCAACGCACCAACTATCAGTTTGAATTTCCTGTAGCGGTTTTCGTCGTTCGGCGAGAGCGAACTTTGAGGAAAATATGGTGGCGGTCGTTTGTCCATACACGCTCCATTAAACATTTATCACCAACCAAACGCAAGTCGGGCGGAACTAAAACAGTTTTCGAAATTCGATCCGGGCTTATCGTGGCAGCGGCTGCTCAAGATTGGCCAGACCGTATGCTAAAACCGCCATCACCGCTCCGTTTTCCGAAAGCTCTTTCGGATTAACTTTATCGAGGGTATCGGCCGCATTATGGTGGTAGTTAAAATACGTGCGGGTGTCAAACCACGGGCCAAATGACGGGACGCCCTTAGCGGTGAGCGTGCTAATATCCGAGCTCGCGTTTGGTCTCCGATCGATCTGACTGGCGCCCTGACTGCTTAGAATTTTTGAGATCGGCCGGAGAAAGGGCATCGCCTCTGCTTTTCCTGCAAAAAGGAACCCGATCGGATGGCTTGCACCAAGATCGCTTTCGATAGCAGCAAAATGATTTTTGATATCGGCCTCATCGGCATATGTATTGGCACCGACAAAACCGTTTTCTTCGTTCATGAAGGCAACTACACGGATCGTTCGCTTCGCCTTTAAATTCAACTTTTTCATAAGATACGGCACCTGCATTGCAGCAGCCACTCCGACAGCATCATCCAGTGCGCCGGTTCCCAGGTCCCATGAGTCCAGGTGCCCGGAGACGACGACTATTTCTTCCGGCCTCTCGCTTCCCTTCAAGTCCGCGATGACGTTATAGGTCGTTGTATCAGGCAACGTTTGCGGGGTTAAAATGAGATTCATCTTTACGGTCCCCATCTTTGCCAGGTAGGCTATTATTTCGGCATCTTCAAAACTAACCGCCGCCGAAGGGATCTTCTTCACATCCGGTGCATAATTCATGGCTCCGGTATGCGGGAGACGATTTTGAGAGCCGCCGGCGGACCTTACCAGGGCGCCGACTGCGCCAAATCTTGCGGCCGCAACTGCTCCACCGCCACGGTACCGAACCGCCTGTCCGTATGCGTTGCCGCCGAATCCGATCGCGGCCAGATCCCGGTCAAATTTGTTATTGAACAAAACCAGCTTGCCTTCAATTTTTTCGCGGCCCAGTTTTGCAAGATCGTCAAAGGTTTCGACTACGACGACTTCCGCGGTTAATCCTTCTTTTGGGGTCGCGATGCTCCCGCCAAGCGCCGTCAGCACGATCTTTTGAGTTGTCCCCTTTGCCATTCCGGGAAATTCGGTAAGCATTCCCTTCTCTTCGCCGCGGACCCAATGCGGAACAGTTAATTTCTGCAACTTAACCTCTAAGCCAAGCTTGCGCATTTCCGCTGCCACCCATTCGACCGCCCGGGCGGCCTGTGGTGATCCGGTCAAACGGGGGCCGATATTGTTCGTCATGTAGGCGGTTTGCCTGTAGGCGTAATCGCTCGTTAAGGCGGCCCGTTGAAGCTTTTTCATATTCAGTATCGTTGCGTCGGAATAGAGAGGCGGCGTTGGCGTCGGCTCGGGCGAAATACCATATACACTCGAGACAAATATCGCTGTTAGTAAAAAAAGTGATGATTTCATAAGCTGCTGGCTTAGGTCCTGATACTCCTCATATAAAATTGATTCATAATACCTCAATTGTTGTTCAGGCAAAAAGTCCGGGCTCTAAACGGAAATTTAACTTCAAACTTTTAGAAATTGTGGGATACTATTCGGAATTTGAATACTTGATCTGACTCAAAATGCGAATCCTGCTGCCATTGCTTACGTTCTTTGCTTCTGTTTTTTCGGCTCCAAATGTTTCGGGACACGAAGCGTTTGACCGAGCGCGGAGTTTTGACGCTCAGCATTACACAATACACCTTAGCTTCGACCGAAAGTATAAGAAAGTATTTGGCGACTCAACGATCAAGCTCAAACCGCTAAAAGATAACTTCAAAATTGTGGAGCTTGATGCGCATGCGAGGATTCGCTTTCGTTCGGTTAAGCTCGCGCCCCTTGGAACACCGCTCAAATTTCGGAAAGTGAAGAATAGAGTGCTGATAATACTCGACCGGCCCTACCGCAAATCCGATCTGATCTCGCTTCGATTTGTTTACGAAACCAAGCCTAAAAAAGGAATATACTTTGTCGACGCCATTCGCAAGAATAAGCGAACGGCCCGCTCAGCTCAGATTTGGACACAAGGCGAATCCCAGGAAACTCATCATTGGCTTCCGTCATTCGATTTTCCGAGCGATAAGGCGACCACCGAGCAATTTATCACGGTCCCTAGCGATGAAATCGTTATTGGAAATGGTGAGCTCGCGAGCAGCAACTATAACCCCGATGGAACAATCACTTTTCACCACAAAATGGACATTCCGCATTCGCTATATTTGACCTCCTTTGTCGTTGGAAAATATTTAAAGATCAGCGAGAAATATAAAAATGTTCCGCTCAACTATTACGTCTACCCGGGTCAGGAGTCACTCGTTCCAAAGGCATATGGCAAAACAAAGGATATGTTCCGGATTTACGAACAACTCACCAAAGTAAGTTACCCGTACAACAAATATGATCAAACGATCGTAGCGAAGTTCGGCCTCGGCGGCATGGAAAATATCACCGCCACTACCCTGTCTGACTCGGAAGTAATGCTCGCCGAATTCGACTTTGGGCGGGGCGTCGTTGAGGATCTGGTTGCACACGAGCTTGCACATTCCTGGTTTGGAAATCTGGTGACGTGTAAAAACTGGGCCGAGCTCTGGCTAAACGAGGGTTTTGCTACTTTTATGGAGGCAGCGTACCGCGAGAAGATGTATGGCCGCAAAGACTATCTCCGTAAGATCAGCGACGATGCGGGAACGTATTTTAGCTACGCTTCGGGTTTTCCGAGGCAGCAGCATGCGTTATTTAACCGCTCAGCGGACCCGGCTGACGATGAGACGATGTTTGACCCGATCGCTTATCAAAAAGGAAGTGCGGTAATACATACACTTCGGGAAGAATTGGGGGAAAAGGCATTCTGGCAAGGCATAACCCTGTTCCTGAACAGGTATAAATTTGACAATGTTGAATCTGCGGATCTGCAAAAAGCGTTTCAGGAGACCTCAGGAAGAGATCTGAAGTGGTTTTTTGACCAGTGGGTAAGGGCGGAAGGCTATCCACAGCTTTCAGTCGGCCAAACTTATTCGGCAAGAACGAAAACCCTCACCTTAAATATCCGGCAATCGCATAAAACCGATGCTGACACCCCGGCCGCTTTCCGGCTTCCGATGGAGATCGAAATAAGATCTTTTTCGCGGAGGCTGACGAAACCGGTAATAATCGATAAACGTCAGCAATTACTCGCGTTCAAACTTGATGGTAAGCCGGATCGGGTTGTTCTGGACAGCGGCTACCAGATCCCTTTAAAAACTGTGAGCATGTCGAAAATGGTAATTCGCCGGTGATGTACTTAGGTACAAACAAAAAAGTTCCAAAACGTTTCCGTTTCGGAACTTTTTGCTTTGAGAAGACTGGATCGTCTTAAACAGTTGAAAAATACCAGGTTACAAAGAACTAAAATCGTGCTTTTTTGTGCAAAACTTTTCGTATCTTCTTCGCCACGCCTACGAGGTTAGCTGTCGGGCTAGGGATGAAGAAGTTTCCCCGCGCTGCAAAAAGCGCTTAGCCCCTATCTTATAGGTGTACCTACAAGCAAGTGGGTCCCCCGTTCTGATCTTTATCCAAAAAATCATTCTTCGGCGGTAATTTTTCAACGCTATAGAATATATACGTAATGCCGGCATTTGGCAAGGCTCCAGCATTAATTCGGCGCATAAAGGTGATAAAGCATAAAATAAACGATCACACCAGTTGCGGATACGTAAAGCCATATCGGGTAAGCGAATTTAACGATCTTTTTATGACGCAGGAATTGTTTTGTCACCGCAAAATACATCGCCCTTAGCACAAGCGGAAGCACCACCAGCGACATAACAATATGTGAAGCCAATATTGCGAGGTAGATGATCTTAGCAGCACCGGCGCCCCGAAATCGATTTGCCGGATTCGATATGTGGTAACCGACATAGCAAAACAAAAAAACGATTCCCAGGAAAAACGCCGTTGACATAGCGATCCGGTGGCCGGTGATCCGGCCTTTTTTTATAAAGACCAATCCAAAAACGAGTGCGACCGTCGTCAAAGTGTTGATCGAACCGATCACGTGCGGGAGAGCTTTCGTCCAGCCCCCGAGGTCCAACTTATTTGGGAGCGCAAGCATTAAAATGACAAGCAGCGGCACGATCACGGAAATCGAATTAATGAGGAGGTTCGGACTTTTGTTTTCTGATATTTCGTCCATGCTGACACCTCCTATTTCCAAAAACCCAATAGAAATAGCAAAACGAGCCAGAGAGCATCCATCGTGTGCCAGTACCAGCCGACCGAGGTCGTTTCCGCTTTACGCTTTTCGCTATCGGCAACAGAGTTTGGACGATTCCAATTCCTCAGGATGACGTATCCGAGTGCAGCGATTCCTCCCAGCACATGTACCGCGTGTATTGCCGTCAGAATATAGAAAAAACCCGCATACGGATTCCCTCTCATGTAGAGACCCCGATTTACCAAGGCGAGCCAGGCGAGGACTTGCGAGGATATAAAAGAAGCCCCAAGCACCGTAGTGACCAAAAACCACCTTTTTGCCGTTTCATTTTTGTCTTTTAAAACGAATTTTTTCCCAAGGTGATAGGTCACGCTGCTTGCGAGTATTATTGCAGTACTGATCCAGACCTGTATCGGCAAGGAAAACGGCCGCCATTCAACGGTATTATTCGTAGAAATGACCACGTAGGCTCCGATCAATCCGCCAAAGGTCATGATCACGACCAACAGCAGAAACCACATTAGAACTTTGGATTTTTCGCTGCTTTCCTCTTCGGTGGGCTCTGTCTCTTTCTTGCGCGGACCTTTGTTGTCTCCGCCGCCGCCGCCGCCATTGTTATCGCCTCCGGAATCACCCGGATTTGGACCTCCAAAATTCTGCCGACGTCTTTTCAGCTTCTTTTTCTTCTTTTTTTCTTTGATCGGTTCTGCGGTTCCGATATCCATAAGAATTAGTGATTAAAAACCATCAAAGCGAAGATCAATGGAAGGT
>JABDJV010000225.1 GCA_013003295.1 Pyrinomonadaceae bacterium
GAAATTACCAATTTGTCTAACATATTTTCTCCTTTAAATGCCGGTGCCAGGCGGGTCGAGCTGCTTTTTTGAAAAAGGCAAAAGTTCTTGCCTGGTTACTTAGACACTAAATCTTCAGTTTTGTTCCAAAAAACTGATCCGGAAATTGCGTTTGCATATGCAAAATCCTTTTATTTTGCATAAATTTACAAAAACTATTTGACCATTCGCGATGATATTGAGTAAATATATACGAATTAGAATCTCTACCGTTTTAATATGGAAAATGAAAAACGCGGAACCTTTAGGTTTTTCATAAAACTCTTTCGCGGATGGAAAAGCATTCAGGATCGTTTTGCATCGGCACTCGATGTGGATTTAGAACGCAAGGTAGAGATTTATACCCAGCTCACCCGTTCAGCAACATCAAAAGATATCGTTTATTGGCTGCAGATCTTCTTTTCAGCAGGTATCTCTACGCTCGGACTCGTCTTGGATAGTACAGCGGTAGTTATAGGTGCAATGCTTATCTCACCCTTGATGGCTCCAATTCTTTCGCAGGGATTGTCTCTTGCGACTGGTGACCTGATCCTGGGTGTCAGAGCACTCGCAAACCTTACGCTAAGCACCCTGTTGGGCGTTGGCCTGGCCGTAGTGCTGGTTGCCCTTTTACCATTTAAGGATCTCACCCCGGAAATAATTGCGCGTACCGAACCAAACACATTGGACCTGGGAATAGCGCTGTTTTCTGGAGCGATCGGGGCCGTAGCAATATGCCGGGATGTAAAAGGCGTTGCTACCTCGATACCGGGGGTAGCGATTGCGGTTGCCCTGATGCCTCCGCTTTGCGTTATCGGGTTTGGACTGGGTTATGCGATAAGTGTCGAGCCCTACAAAGGTTGGGAGATCGCCAGCGGCGGCGGACTCCTCTATCTTACAAATCTGGTCGCGATTACGTTTACTGCAATGCTCGTCTTTGTTCTCTTGCGGGTAGATACGGCTAAAGTCCGGGAAGTAGTTCATAAGTGGAGGGATGACGATTCGGAAAGTCAATGGTGGATCGATAAGTTAAACAAAATCCCGGCTTTAGAAAAGGCAAGAGAGGTGAGGAGTTTCTCGCTGAGAATCCTGATGATCCTACTGCCGCTTTTGATCATTTTCTTCCCGCTTAGCACCTCCTTTTCAAAGATGCGGGCGAAAATCACAAAACGGCAATCGGAGAATCAGATCAATCAGTTTGCCAGAAAGGTTTGGAAGGACAATTACGAGTTGGACTCGGAAGATAATGTACGCAGTTATATTGATGACCTGCGAATCAATGAAACCGCTGATGGACAACTGCAGGTCTATTTGAGAGTCTTCGGAAACCGTCCATATACGGTTGGCGAACGGAAAGCATACGTAGCGCGGCTGGCGAAGCAATTAGGCCGAAAGCCTGAAGAGATCTCTCTTCAGCTGGTTGAGATCCCAACATCCGAACGGACGGAAAGCAAACCGATCGTTGAGGCAACTCCTACGCCGCTTTCTATTGCCCAGCAGCAGGTCGATCTGCTGCAAGAAATAAACAACAAATTAAGCGGTTTCAGGCTTCCTCCTCCCGCCGACATTGTCTCGTTTAACGTGACGATAAGGTCGAATGGACTTACATACCTAGAGGTGTACTATCTTAGCGAGAGAGATATTGATACGGATGGGGAAAGCTCGCTGAGCGACCTGGTCAGAAATCGCTTGACTCTTCCGAATATGGGTTTGGTCCTGACCAGGATCAATTCGACCGTGCGGCAGATTCGATTTGAAAACAGGTCGGCGGTGCTTACCGAAGAATCAATAAAGATCCTGGAAGAAACGGCCGATGATCTGGGACGACATCCGAGCCTGCAGGCACGGATCATGATGCAGCAGAGTGAGTCAAACGACGAACTGGCCAAAAAGAGACAAGCGACGTTGACCGAATTATTTGTTCAAAACAATTCAATCTCGTCAAAAAGATTAGTGTTTGGGGAGGCCGGAGAAGAGGATTCCTCGGCAACCGTGCAGCTTTTTGTAAGAAAATAGGGAGATTGGCTCGCCGATTTAAGCGATCGATCTTATTTGTTGTAGAATCAGACAGACTTGAGTTTTACCTAATTCAAAAAGAAAAGGAAAAATATATGAGTGTAGAAGAAGAAGGACAAAATTTTCTAGACAGCGTTGACCGGTATTTTGATCGTGCTGCTGCTGCAACCTCCCATCCGGAGGGCCTGCTTCAACAGATCAAGATCTGCAACAGCGTGTATTCATTCCAGTTTCCCATCCGAAAAGGAGACGGTTACCAAGTGATCAAGGGGTGGCGTGCCGAGCACAGTCATCATAAATTGCCGGTAAAAGGGGGAATTCGCTACTCTACCCACGCAAGCGAAGACGAAGTGATCGCACTTGCGACGCTGATGACCTACAAGTGTGCGATCGTTGATGTTCCATTTGGCGGGGCCAAAGGCGCGATTCAAATTGACCCGAAATCCTTTGAAAAAGAAGAGCTCGAACGAATCACACGCAGGTATACGACCGAGCTGATACGTAAAAACTTCATTGGCCCGGCGATTGATGTTCCGGCACCCGACTACGGAACCGGAGCGCGTGAGATGGCCTGGATCGCCGACACTTACATGGCATTTCATTCCGAACAGATTGATGCGCTTGGTTGTGTGACCGGAAAGTCGGTTCCGCAAGGCGGCATCCGGGGAAGGACCGAAGCGACGGGATTGGGGACTTACTATGGCCTGAAGGAAGCCTGTTCGCACGAAGAAGATATGAAGG
>JABDJV010000265.1 GCA_013003295.1 Pyrinomonadaceae bacterium
AAAGACGGCGACGAATTTCCCTACGGTCAAATCGCGGAAAGTGAAGCATCGACTAGCTGGACGCAGGCCGACAGCGAGTTTGATTTTGCCAAGCTCGAAAAGGAAGTGGTTGAATTTAATCAAAACAGTAAGTATCTGAAAAAGGGCGTGGCAATGATGCCGGTCTGTTTTGGGATTTCGTTTACCAAAACGCCTATGAATCAGGCGCGCTCGCTTGTGCACGTCTATACCGACGGTAGCGTTGCCGTTTCGACCGGGGCAGTTGAAATGGGGCAGGGGGTGAACACAAAGATCGCCCAGGTGGCCGAATCCGTCTTTTCGATGCCGATCTCGAATGTGAGGGTTCACACCACAAACACTTTGCGGATCGCAAACACTTCGCCAACCGCTGCTTCGGCGGCTGCAGATCTAAACGGAAAAGCGACCTTGATGGCGTGCGAAGAGATTCTGCAACGGCTTAAGGAAGTTGCCAAAGAATTAGTAGAAGCTGAATCGACTGGAGACATATCGGTAGTAGATGGATTTGTTTATCGGGGTGATCAAAAGACCGATCTGGATTGGAAATCGCTTGTAAACGAAGCCCACTTGCGCCGCGTAAATCTAAGCGAGCATTCACATTACGCGACCCCCGGAATTAATTTCGATTGGTCGATCGCGAAAGGGCATCCGTTTGCTTACCACGTTTATGGAACGGCAGTCGTTGGCGTTACGGTTGATTGTCTCCGCGGAATTTACGAGGTCGATTATGTCAAAAACTGTCATGATTTTGGGAAATCTATGAACGCTGCAGTCGACCTCGGTCAGATCGAAGGTGGAATCGTGCAGGGTATCGGTTGGATGACCATGGAAGAGCTTGTTTATGATGACGATGGTCTGCTGCGGTCAAACGCACTATCGACCTATAAGATACCGGACATTTATTCCGTTCCTAAGAAGATTGAAACCATTGCGCTTGATACAGACCGCGATAATCTTGCCATTTTTCGATCCAAAGCCGTTGGCGAACCGCCGCTGATGTATGGAATCGGTGCATATTTTGCGATTCGCAATGCTGTCATGGCTTTTAGCAAGAATGGTTCACCCGCCTTTGATGCGCCTTTTACGCCCGAAAAAGTGTTGATGAGTCTCTATGAGGTAACTTAATCAACTTTTGGTTATGCAAAAGGAATTACAGCTTTGGCGGTTCATAGAAAATTGCCTCAATAAGGGCGAAAGGGTAGCAGTCTTGGTTGTCGCTGAAAGTACAGGAAGTTCTCCGGGCCGACCGGGATTTAAGATGGCCGTCACCGAGGATGAGCTTGTCGGAAGCATCGGAGGCGGTGTTATGGAAGTCGCTCTCGTAGAAGATTCAAGGTCGCAAATCCGAGATTCAAACGGTTTCCCAGCCCACAATCCCCGACCGGTTAAACAGGTTCATCGAGCAGAATCGCCAAACTCGAGCGGAATGATCTGTTCGGGTGAGCAAACCGTCATCTTTTTTGGATTAGACCCCGGACATCTGGAAACGGTCCAAAAGATAATTTCGGCGCTCGAAAATCGCCGGCATTGCGGATTACACATTTCGGATTCGAAAATTCAAGTCTCAAATAGCGTTGAAGACGATTTTCGCTTTGAGCAAAAAAGCGAACGTGAGTTTGTTTATCAGGAGCGGCTTGGCTGCAAAAACCAACTCTTTATCGTTGGCGGCGGACACTGCGCTTTGGCATTGTCTGAACTTATTTCGAAATTGAACTTTCATATTTCGCTCTTTGACGACCGTCCCGAATTGAACACGCTCAAAAAAAATGAATTTGTACAAGAAAAAACCATAATCGAATCCTATGAAAAAATTGCCGAATACATTTCGTCAGGAGAAAACCACTATGTTGTTGTGATGACGATCGGTTATAAGTTTGACGAGGTGGTGATCCGAAAGCTTTTTGAAAAAGATTTCGGGTATTTTGGTGTTCTTGGGAGCAAGGCAAAAATGGCAAGGCTTCTAAGAACCCTGGAGAAAGAAGGTTTCGACAAAGATCGTTTGGACAGAATTTACACACCGATCGGCTTAGAGATCAGCAGCCAAACACCTGAAGAGATCGCTATCAGCATCGCGGCCGAGATCATCGCCGTCAAAAATAAGGCTCAATAGATTGCCGCGGCCATTTCCGAAAACAGACGAAACAGACATCAAGAAACCAGCGTAGTATGGTTTAGCGGCTGGTAGGAGCAAACTTTTGCTTATTCGCAGCGGGTAGCCTATCGTTCTAGTTATCAGGAAGATTTATGTTTAGCAGTTTCAGCAGACCACGGCGGGTTGTTATCACGGGATTCGGTTGTGTTACCCCGATCGGGATCGGGCGCAATGAATTTTGGAACGGCCTGAAGAACGGCGTAAGTGGTGTGGCGCAGATCTCGAGCTTTGACGCTTCCGAATCAGTTGTGCAGATCGCGGCTGAGGTAAACGATTTTGACGCTGATGCGGAAATCAAGATCAAAGAGCGAAAACATGTTCCCCGGACGGTTCCTCTGGCCCTGGCAGCGGCGCGGGAAGCGGTTAAAGACGCGCAGATCGATCCAGGGAATCTACCGATCGATGTCCGAAGAAGATTTGGTGTTGCCCTGGGGACGGGCGGCGGCGGATTGAGTTTTACGGAGCGGCAGTACCGTTACTGGTTTCAGGGTGAAGGTAAAAAGGCCAGCGTTTATACGATACCAAGTTCGACACACGGAGGACTTTCTTCCGAACTTTCGATGGTTTTTGGATTACATGGCCTTTCTCACATTATTTCGACCGGCTGCACGAGTTCGACGGATGCGATCGCATATGCCGCACAGAATATCTCGCTCGGCAAAACCGATATGATGATCACCGGAGGGGTTGACTCTCCGATAGCTCCGGGGATCCTGGCGGGATTCAATGTCATGACCGTGCTTACGAATAAGTGGAACGACGAGCCGGAGCGTGCTTCGAGGCCATTTTCAAAAGACCGCTCGGGAATTGTCCTGGGAGAAGGATCCTGGATATATATTTTAGAAACCCTTGAAAACGCCAAGGCGCGAAAAGCAAAGATATACGCTGAGATCAAAGGGTTTGGGTCTACTTGTGACGCCTACCACCGGGTTCGCTTAGAAG
>JABDJV010000274.1 GCA_013003295.1 Pyrinomonadaceae bacterium
CTGTGTAGCCGCCCAGGTGAGCGCGGGCTGCATTTGGTCCGATCACGGCGATCGACTTTAGCTTTCTACGGTCAAACGGCAGCAAATTCTTTTCATTCTTTAGCAATATGATCGCTTTCCGCGCTGCCTCCGCTGCCAGTGCACGGTCTTCCGCGGTGTCGGTAGTACGTTCGGCTTTCGACGGATCAACGTATGGATTCTCAAATAGGCCCACTTGAAACTTTGTCCGCAAAACCCTGGAAACCGCTTGATCGATCAATTCAATAGGAATCTTCCCCGATTTAACCTGAGCGACAAGCGTTTGGTTAACATCCGGATCCGGCAATTCAATATCAAGACCCGCGAGCAAGGATTGTTTTGCAGCGTCGGCTTTATCGACCGCAACCCGATGGCGCTTATTGAGCTCCGTCATCGCATAATAGTCAGAGACTATCACACCGTTGAATCCCCATTCCTTTCGCAAAACATCTTCAAGCATCCAGCGGCTTGCATGAACCGGAATCCCATCGACCTCATGATAGGCCGGCATTATGCTAAAGAGGCTCGCCTCCCGAACCGCTGCTTCAAAAGGAGCAAAATGAGTTTCGCGCAGGATCCGCTCCGACACATTTACGGGCCCGATATTGGTACCGCCCTCGGGTTCGCCATGACCGGCAAAATGCTTCCCGGTCGCAATTACAAAGGGAGAATTTATTTTTGGATTCTCATAGGTTGCGCCGCCCTGAAGCGTATTTACTATAGTTACAGCCATTCGCGACGCCAGATAAGGATCCTCACCATAAGTCTCCTCGGTCCTCCCCCAGCGCGCTTCACGCGCCAGATCCAGGTTCGGCCCAAGTACGTGATGGGTCCCGCGATATCTGGTGTGTCTGGCGCCAACCTTAAAAACCCTTGATATTAACTCGGTATCCCACGTTGAAGCCAAAGCGATCGGAACCGGGAAAACAGTGCTGCCGGCTCCCATGTTGCCGTGAAGAATTTCGTCATGAAAGATCGCCGGTATTCCGAGACGCGTATTTTCCTTGAGCCACTTTTGTGCCGCATTTGCGTATTCAGCCGACCTCCGCGGCCCTCTCATCTCTCGCTGGCGAGCGAAATGGCCGATACCATTTGGAATCTGTTTTTTGGCGATCTCCGGGGAGAATTCGCCGCCGAAAGGCAGTTGGGATTTGGGAACACGGGAATTGTCGTTTGGCTTCTTCATCCAGACACTCATCATCTGAGCGACCTTTTCTTCAAGCGTCATCCGTGCCAAAAGGTCTTTCACACGGTCATCGATCGGAAGTCGTTCGTCTTTATAGTCTGGGGCAGCGCTTAGAGCAGGGCCTAAAAACTGATTTGGTGCGGCAAGCACTGCCACCAACAAGAATAGCGAAATCACAGTGGGCCAAAAGTTTCGGTTCCAAATTTTAGCTTTTGCTTTCATTTTTTCTTTTTCCTTCGGTTAAGGAAGCATTTATTAATCAGCACCCAGAAGAATATCGATAGTCAATTGATCGAGTTTTTCGTACTGAAGTCCCATCGATGCCAATTTGCTCCGGTCAAATTCCTTATTCAAGAGGTCGCCCGCGCTTCCCACATTTGACTTGCGGTCGTTTTCAGAGATCTCATCCAGTATTCTCTTTATCTCTTTGTTTTCATTCCAGCGCCGAGCCTTCTCCTTTAAGATCAGATAGGTCCGCATACATCCGCGGGCGAAATCTTTTACGCCTTCATAATCTTCGGTGCGGTAAGCATGCGCATCAAAATGCCGCGGGTTTTCATAACCGACGTCTTCTAAAAACTTTACCAGCCAAAAGGCGGCCTTGATATTTGCCGAGCCAAACCGAAGATCCTGATCGTACCGGCCCGGGACCTGGTCGTTTAGGTCAATATGAAAGAGTTTGCCCATTTCCCATGCCTGTGCGACGGCATGGGTCATATTCAATCCCGGCATGTGCTCATGAGCGACTTCGGGATTTACACCAACCATATCGGGGTTATCCAGCGTTTCGATAAAGGCCAAATAGGATCCCGTCGTCGGAAAATAAATATCTGCCCGCGGTTCATTCGGTTTTGCTTCGAGTGCAAAACGGTAACCGTAACCCTGCGCCGAATTATAATCGCACAGATAATTGATCGCATCGCGAAAACGCTTTATCGCCTCATCCGGGCGGCGGCACGCATCCGTTTCCGCACCTTCGCGTCCGCCCCATAAAACAAAAATCTCGGCGCCTAACTCAGCGCCGAGATCCATTGCTTTCATAGTTTTTTGGAGAGAATATGCCCTAACATCGGAATCGTTTGCAGTAAACGCCCCATCACGAAAAACCGGATCGTAAAATAGGTTTACCGTGGCCATAGGCACGACGATCCCGTTTTCACCACAGGCTTTCCTGAAGTCCCTCACTATCTGATCGCGCTGTTGCGGCGTGGCATCGATCGGAACAAGGTCATTGTCATGGAAGTTCACCCCCCAGGCGCCAACCTCACCCAGCATTTCAACAATCTGTACCGGTGACAGACCGGGCCGGACAGCATCTCCAAACGGGTCGCGTCCACGATTTCCCACGGTCCATAGACCGAAGCTGAACTTATGCTCTGCCTTGGGCAGATACAGATCATTGGCCATAAAACTTCTCCTGATCAAGGCTTAAAAACTTTTTATAGGATAAACTCGCGCTATAGTATAATACTTTTGCTTGGCTATACAACTAAGTCTGGATATTTTCTTAGGGCTTTTACTCCTGCTGTAAAAATGGCCACGATCTAATAAGCTATGGTTTTTCTCGGAATTGACATTGGCACGGGAGGCTCACGTGCGGTTTTGATCGATAAAACCGGCACCGTATTGTGTTCGGCCACCGCTGAACATGCGCCGTTTGCCTCGCCCGAAATCGGCTGGGCAGAGCAAGATCCCGATGATTGGTGGCGGGCCGCCTCCGAAGCGATCGGCAAAATCTGTCTGGAAAATCCGGCGAACGCAAAAAGGATAGCGGCCGTAGGTCTCTCCGGTCAGATGCACGGGGCCGTATTGCTTGACGACTCGGGCAATGTAATTCGACCTGCGATAATTTGGTGCGATCAGAGGACCGAAAAACAAGGCCGTAAACTGACGTCAGAATTCGGAAAAGATACTCTGATCGAATTGGTCAGCAATCCTGCCCTGCCGAACATGACGCTGACCAAGCTGTTGTGGGTGCGGGAGCATGAGCGTGATAACTGGAATAACGTCGCTAAAGTGATGCTGCCAAAAGATTACGTGCGCTTTCGTATGACCGGCAAAGTTGCGACCGATGTCTCGGACGCCTCTGGGACGCTGATGCTTGATGTCAGCAAAAGAAAATGGTCGGCCGAGGTTATTTCGAGACTTGGAATTAATCATGAACTGCTTCCGGCCGTTTATGAATCACATGAGTTAACCGGCGAGGTCACAGAAAATTGCGCGGCTGAGACCGGCTTAGAGGCAGGAATTCCGGTCGTCGCAGGTGCGGGTGATAACGCAGCCGGCGCGATTGGAATGGGAACGGTTGGTCCGGGGCAGACCAGCGTTACGATAGGAACCTCCGGCGTCGCATTTACGGTAATCGATAAACCAAAAATCGACTTAAAGGGCCGGATACATACTTTTTGCCATGCCATACCCGATCGTTGGCATTTGACCGGTGTAACTCAAGCTGCGGGGTATTCATTGAAGTGGTTTCGTGACAACTTCGGCGCCGGAAAGGATTATGTTGAATTGGTTAGTGAGGCAGAAGAGATCGAGCCTGGTGCGGACGGCCTGATTTGGACACCATATTTAATGGGTGAGCGAACACCGCACGTCGATCCGAATGCGCGGGCGTCACTGATCGGTCTTACAGCCAGCCATACAAATGCCCACGTTGTCAGAGCAATTCTGGAGGGTGTTGCATTTAGTCTCAAGGATTGCCTCGAGGTCTTTCGGGAATTAGATCTTCCGATCGGCAGGATACGACTTGGCGGCGGAGGAGCCAAATCCGACCTTTGGCGAAAGATCCAGGCAGATATTTACGGGCAGACCGTCGAAACGATCGCGGCAGAAGAAGGTGCGGCATTCGGCGCAGCTTTGCTCGCAGGAGTCGGGGCAGGAGCCTGGAGTTCGATCGACGACGCAAGTGAAAAGACTATTCGGGTAAACAGGACTATTGAGCCGGTTCGATCAACGGCAGAAACTTATGCTTCAATTTTCGAAACCTACAAAAGGGTCTACCCTTCTCAGATAGCGAGTTGATGGCAGCGGGAAGCAATTAAGCCTTTGACAAATCCTTGTATTTTGTCCGATTCTGCTTGTGTTGGAAGTTTTGATCACGTGATTTTACAAATCGGAAAACTCTTTGGGCTATCAATGGAGAATCGCCTCTTGGCGGTCGAAGCGACGATTCTGCTTTTTGTTGCACGAATGGCGGTAATCTCATTGCCATTCAGGTGGATAGCAAAAACCTTGGGGGAAAAAGAGAATCCAAAAGGCGAGATCGATTTTTCGCCCAAAAAGCCTGACCTTGAGCTAAACCGCATCGGCTGGACAATACGCCGCATTGGAGATCTTACGCCGTGGAACAGCAACTGCCTTGCCCAAGCGATCACAGCGCAAAAAATGCTCGCGCGCAGGGGGCGTGCAAGCCAAATGTATTTTGGTCTCAAACACAGCGATGAGGGCAAAATGGAAGCCCACGCCTGGCTAAAATCCGGGGACACAATACTTACGGGCGGTTCCGAATTTGAGCCCTATACCGTTGTAGCTGTTTTCAGAAAAGGCTGATTATCTGTTGTTACTCATTTAATGCGTATTTAGCCATTTGCTCGCGCCAGGAAGATGCGTAGCGGCCGTCATTTTCTAAAAGCTCATTATGGCTTCCAGTTTCTACGATCTTTCCGTCTTCCATTACATATATCAGGTCAGCCTGGGACGCGGTAGTAAATCGGTGGGTGATCACCACTACGGTTTTATCCTTTGCCATTTTTAAGAACTTCTTTAGCCAGTCTGCCTCTGCCCACGGATCCATCGAGCTGGTCGGCTCATCAAGCAAAATGATCGGGCTCTGGCGGAAAAAAGCTCGCGCCAGTGCAATTCGCTGCCATTCTCCACCGCTTAGCTCGCGGCCATCTGAAAATCGCTTTCCGAGCATCTGTTCGTATCCCGCACCAAATTCTGCAATGATCTCGTCCGCCCCCGCCTCGTAGGCAGCTGTTTCGATACCCTTTTGGTCCGACGGTCGTGAAATGTCGCCAAGCGCTATGTTTTCTCCGGCGGAAGTGTTGTATTTAAACGGAGCTTGAAACAATACCGTGATCAGCCCCCTGAGCTCACTGAGCGATAGATCGCGGAGGTCGGTTCCGTCGAATTTTATACTTCCGGCCTCGGGGTCGTAGAAACGGCAGATAAGTTTTATCAGCGTGCTTTTTCCGGCTCCATTCGGACCGACAACCGCCACCGTTTTTTTGGCCGGTATAAACAAATCGAAATCTTTTAGGACATCTTCCTTGCTTCCATGATAATTAAAGGTAACCTTTTCCAGGGCAATTCCCTGCTCAAGATCATTTGGCGTGCTTAAGGGTCTTTTGGGCGAAACTACCTTTGGCTCCAAATCCAGGTATTCAAACAAATCGCTGAGAAACAGGCTGTTTGAATAGAGTCTTCCGATATCGCCGAGGAACGTCCGCATAAGACCTTGCCCCTGATTGAATGCTTGATAAAAAAGGGCCAGATCACCGACCGTTCCCAGACCTTTGATCGTCTGCGAAACTATCCAGACAAAAACCCCTCCCGCCAATACAAGTGCAAATAGGCTTGCCCCGAATTCGAGCAGCCGCTGTCTGAACCCAAGACGCAGCTGCTGGATCCTGAGCTTCTTCCTGATCGCCACGAACTTTCGGCGAAAATAAGGACCGATGCCAAAAAGGCGAATCTCGGCCGCGGAATCGCCGGTGGTTAGAAGCTGATCATAATACCAGGATTCACGCTCATCTTGAGTCTTTTTGCGCTGCCAGGCGTGGAGTCGGGAGGTCGAATAGACGACCACAAAAAGAGTCGGAAGCGTACTGATAAACAGAACCACCGGCAGCCACAGTCCAAACCGCAATAAAACGATTCCCATGGAGATCAGCGTCACCGAATTTTGAAGGATGCTCCCCAATTGCGCGCTCAGCTCTGCCGGACGGCTGCGAGCCTGAGCACGTGCCCGGTGAAGGTGATTAAAAACCTCCGGCTGTTCGTAAAACGCAAGATCTGTCTTAGCTGCCTTTTTGTGGATTAGCTCAAATACGTGGTCGGTTAGATTCTCTTTTTGCGCGGTGAGAATTAGCGAGTTAACACCGCCAAGAATTTCATATAATATCGTCAGCACCGCAAAGGAAATTCCCAGCCATATCACCTCTGTTATCTGTTCCTGATTCGGAGTGCGGATCGTTTCAATAACGCTGTCAACAAAAAGTTTTGTTAAATAGATAAGGGCCGCCGGTAACACGCCCCGGACAACCATCAGGAAAAACTGTCCGATCACCCAAATTTTTCCAGCATTCCATATTAGCGAAATACCGCGGGGAAGGTTCGACAACGTACTAAGGATTCTCTTGATTTTTGAACTCAAAAAGCTCATTTGAAATTGACGGTATCGGAATCCGCCGCCCGATCAGCCCGGTCACATCAGCCGATTAATTCCGGCAAGAATGAAACTAATCTATCTGTAACCTGATAATTCTGAACAAATTATTTCGGTTTGTCGAATTCTTTCGTAAGTTCCCGACGAAGTAATTATCAGCTGTTCTGAAAGAGAATGTTCCGATCTGACAACAAGCAGCGAGCCGCTGCTTTGATCACTTGTAGCCATCAGGATTGCCGCGGAGCCAGTTCCAGGCGCTTTCGATGATCTCATCGATCTTGGGATGATTCGGAGCCCAATTTAGTAGTTCGCGTGCCTTTCCGGCATCCGCGATCAGGCTTGTGGGATCGCCTTCACGCCGCGGCGCTACTACAGCTTTTATCTCCTTCCCCGTAACAGACCGTGCCGCTTCCACGACCTCATTTACTGAATATCCGCTGCCATTACCCAGATTGACCAATGTAGACTCTCCTCCTTTTAAAAGGTAATCAAGAGCTGCGATATGAGCGCGGCTCAAATCGGAAACGTGGAT
>JABDJV010000292.1 GCA_013003295.1 Pyrinomonadaceae bacterium
GAATTGATCTGGAAAAACTAATGGCCCATCGCAAGGAAACGGGTTCGATCATGGGTTTTGAAGGTGCAACGGATCTTCCGACTCGCGAAGCCGCTCTCGAACTCGAGTGCGACATCTTGATTCCGGCCGCCCTCGAAAACCAGATCACCAGGGAAAATGCACCGCGGATAAGTGCCAAGATAATTGGTGAAGCGGCAAACGGTCCGATCACCGCAAATGCAGAACAGATCCTCGAAGACAAGGGTGTTATGGTTATTCCCGATGTCTACATAAATGCCGGCGGGGTTACCGTTTCATATTTTGAGTGGCTAAAGAATCTTTCCCACGTCAGGTTTGGGAGAATGGGTAAGCGCTTTCAATCGGGAGCTTACGATCGCATCCTTAATATCGTCGAGAGTCAAACGGGAAGAACCCTAACTAAGGCGGAACGCGATTCTGTCGCCCGCGGCGCCGGTGAAGCCGATCTGGTCTATTCCGGCCTGGAGGAAACGATGATCACGGCTTACAATCAAACGCGCGAGATCATGAAATCAAATGAAAAGGTTGATAATCTGAGGACCGCGGCGTTTGTTAATGCCATTGACAAAGTCGCCTTGTGCTATATGGAACTCGGTATTTTTCCGTAGGAAGAAGAAAAGCAATAGGTTTGAGGCGGTCATACGACCGCCTTTTTTTGTTACCAGTGCCAAGTTTCGGAACTACTCATCGACATCTTATTTATTTCGATAGCCACTGATCTTGAAGATCTTACCAGTCGCATCTCCGCGAGAAACGGCCATCGTTTTTCCGTCCGGAGAAATGTCCATATTCCAAATTTTCAAGTCTGCGAAGTCGGTTATTTGAGTTTTTGATTTGTCCTTCGTTGATACAAGCCATAAGTTATTAAAACTCTCGCCGCCATCGCCGTAGTAAACTCCGGTGCCGTCAGAATTCCAACCGAATTGGTGAACCGGCGGAATCTCTAAATCGGCAACTTCATTCGACTCGTTTTCTGAAAAAACAACTATTTGGTATTGAGGTTTGTCCCTTTCCTTCGGGTCGAAAAAATATGCGGCGATCTTGTCGGAATCAGTAGGTGAAATTTGATTTATGCCGCCGACACCTTCCCGGACTCTGATCGCCTCGCCGCCGGTAAGCGGTTGCTTCCAAAGTGAATGCCGCACACCCTTGGTAATTACGTAATACAGCCATTTTCCGTCAGCCGAGATCTCGGGAGCAATTTCGCCGTGGCCGTCGGTTAGCTGTTTTAAGTTGTCTCCATCCAGATCGATTTGCCAAATATGCCATCTTCCCGTGCGATTTGATGCAAAAACGACGGACTTGCCATCCGGAGTGGGTTCAACATCGTTCGGAAACGAGCCATTATCAAAAGTAAGCTGCCGAGTCTCGGTTGAATCGATATCCAAGATGAAAATATTCCCGGAACCGCTCCCATTTGTCCTAACGTACAATAGCTTTTTACCATCCGGCATCCACCGCAAACCAAAAACTCCGTTTCTAACAGATGAATCAAATGTTAGCTGACGAATTTTAGAGGGTTCAGCGATTGGAAACAAATAAAGATTGTCAGAATTTGACCAGGTTTCTCCAATAATATAACTGCCATCGGAAGAAGGGCGGAATGTCCGGTAATTATTCGTATCCTCTGTTATATTTTGCCCTTCGCCGCTCGGATATTCAATCCTCCAGATCTGCACCGGATCTCCTTTTTTTTCTCGGGCCAATGCCATCAAGGCCTTTCCATTATCAATCCAGATCGCCTGGGCAACCCGATACCAGTCTGGTGTTCTTATGTTTTTTTCTTCCCCCGTTTCAATATCGACTTCGACAAGGTGATTTCTTTTCGGCGATTGATCTTCGTCTCTGTTATTTGATCCGGCATTATCTTTCGGCGTGAAAACGGTCGAAACCAACTTTTTCCCACTGGGCGACCACGCCGGAAATACACCCCAAACGGAGTAAACAGAAGGATCTTTTCTTGTCGAAACGATCCTTTGGTCGCTTCCGTCAGCACTTCTGCACATCATTATGTTGGTCTGCCTTTTTTCCGGTTCAGGGTGATAAAAGGCCAGCCACTCCCCGTCGGGGGATATCGAAAAATAGTTGATCTGACCTTTGAAAATCAGCTTTACTTCACCGCCGAAAATGGGGATTCGATAAATTGCGGGGCCTTTTTCCCTGCTTATAGTCGCAAAGAAAAGAAAATTTCCGTCGGGTGAAAACTGCAAAGAAAAGGGAGCATTAATTTGCGGCTTTAAGATCTCAGTTTCACTTTTCGTCGCCAAGTGATGGAGCACTATGCTGTATTTGTTATCCGCTGAATGGCTGACATAGGCTACTTTCTGACCATCATTCGAAAGT
Source organism: Pyrinomonadaceae bacterium (assembly GCA_013003295.1). Lineage (GTDB taxonomy): Bacteria > Acidobacteriota > Blastocatellia > Pyrinomonadales > Pyrinomonadaceae > Aridibacter. The sequence continues at coordinate 2,362 of JABDJV010000292.1, forward strand.
GCCGGAAAATACGCTCGTCCGGAATCTGTCAGACGATCGTAAGTTGTTTTTCCAACAACCAGCGGAGGGTTTGCATCCGAATTGAAAAGACCGGGAAAGATCCAGACTACGCTAAAAACTCCGATGATCATGCAAATAAAAGCCACTGTGAATATTATTCCAGGCGATACGCCGGTTTGTCCGTTTTGTTGTAATAGTCGGTCTGTAGAACCTTGAGGAGAAGCATCTCCCCGAATCAGATCGGCTTCATTAGCGGATTGTGTGTGTCGGGCTATGAATTCCTCTTTGGAAAAAGATTTGACGTCGGCATTAAATCGATAACCGCGCTTCGGGACGGTTTCGATCAAGTCTTCATCGAGCGCCTTGCGCAAATTATGGATCGAATAACGAATATTCGCGTCTTCGACGAAAGTATCACCCCAGACCGCTTCCATTAGTTCGTCATACCCAACAAGTTCTTTAGAATGTTTGACTAATACAGTTAGAACTTCGAAAAGTTTCGGCGTAAGAGAGATGTCTTTGCCGTCCTTTTGCAGACGCTGTTCGCCG
>JABDJV010000488.1 GCA_013003295.1 Pyrinomonadaceae bacterium
AGTCTACGTTCTCGCCATTTCTCCCCAGGATCCGCTCCCGTTTCCAGAGTTTCAACCGCCTCTAAACCAATCGCTGCCAGCTTCTCCAAATCTTTTGCTAAACCCTTCGCTTCATGCAATGCAGCCGATCTTTCAATTTCACCTTGAGCCGCCAGGCTAGCGCTTCTCCAGAGATCAAATGCCTTTCGCAGGCCTTCGATGTCACGTTCTGATTTCGCTGACAAGACTCTCTCAACAAGTTTGTTGAATTCCCTGGCCCGAACCGCATCGGGTCCCGCTGCATCGATCAATCCGGTAAGCGGGCTCAGCATAGTCTGCTTTCGCAATTGATAGCGTTGATATAGTTTTACCGGCTCAACCAGCTCAGTTAGAACTTCGAGAGCCCAAATGTCGGTGTTCTGAGACAAACGCCTGAGCATCATTCTTCTGTTCTTTAGATGGGTGAGTCCAAGTTCTTCAAGTTGTATCGAGATAATATCGAGCCTTCGGTACATTTCATCAACGTCTTTAATATGTCGCGGCGACCAAAATCGCTCGGCGATAGCTGCCGTCCGCGGCCAAATTCTCGAATCGATCGTTTCGGGCGACACCCATTCACCCCACATCGTCGCTTCTCCGCCAAGAATCCTTTTCTGCTCTTCATCCGAAAGATCCGTATCCGCCGGTATCGGATCCACCAGATAGTGTTTCGAGGCAGGATGTATCAAATCAATGTAGTATCCATTCGAAAGAACGCCGAAATACCCCTTTCGGGCAGACTCAGCGAGAGATTTTTGACCTCGCCATGAATGAATAACGACGTCCCTTGGCAGATCGGGCTGAAAGATCTCGTCCCAACCCATCATTGTCTTTCCGTTTTTCTTGAATATTTTCAGAACTTGTTTATTGAAGTAGGTCTGAAGTTCATGGTTGTCCTTGATCTGATTCTTTTTCATAAAAGCCTGGATCTTCTCACTCGCATCCCAGTGCTTTCCTTCATTTTCATCGCCACCGATGTGCATGTATTTGTCGGGAAACAGTGTGGCCATTTCGCCGAAAAACACATCGAGAAACTGATAAACTTCTTTGCGGGTCGGATCAAGCGTCGGATCGAAGATACCTGCGCGGCGCTCGATCGTGTATGGTCCCGGCAAACTTCCCAGCTCGGGGTAGGCAACCAGCCAACTTGTTGCGTGCCCCGGCAGATCAAACTCCGGGACGACTCGAATTCCACGATCCGCCGCATAGTTTACGATCTCCTTTATTTCATCCTGGGTATAGAACAATCCGTCGGAGCCCAAATTATGAAGTTTGGGAAACTTCTTGCTTTCGACGCGGAACCCCTGATCTTCGGTTAAATGCCAATGCAGGACATTTAGTTTGACCGCAGCCATCGCATCGATATTTCGCTTTAGCGCGTCTAACGGCTGGTAATGCCTGGCAACATCGATCAGCAATCCACGCCAAGGGAATCTTGGCTTGTCTTTAATTGTTACCTCGGGAATGTAAAAGCCCTTTGAATCACTCGTAAGAAGCTGCAAAAAGGTCTCCAGCCCACGCATTGCGCCAATCGGGTTTGGTGCCGTTAATCGCGCTTGAGAATTGGTGACATTTAGCGTATACGATTCATCCTCACCGAGTATTGGTACGTGTTTCGCCATCGCATTGGCTTTGATCACAAGCGAAGCCGAAGACTGATCCGCCGAAAAGCTTCGCGGTAATTCTAAGACTGTTCGCCCCTCAATTCGTCTCAATACCCGCGACGCGTAATTCTTCAGGCGCTCAGCCGCCGCACCCTCAAATGCAACCGAAAACTCTTTCGAAACTGGTAACCTACCCTTTCCAAACGCTATCTTCGCCGGGACGGGCATTAAGTTGACTTGCCGCTTCGAAGGATCCCGGGCTATACCCGAAAGGCAAAGAACTGCCGTCATCAAAACGAGCGCGCTGAATTGTGTAGCTTTTCGTATCATATGTGAATTTATCCGCCGACCCTCTCATAAACCCGAACGTAATCGACCAGCATTTCTGCTGGAAACTTCGTTGATTTGTTAGGGTCTTTGGGCCATCTCCCGCCTACCGCCAGATTCAGTAGAATGAAAAACGGGTGTTCGTAAACCCAGTTTGTGTTGTTTGGCAGATCCGAGGGATTTCGTGTTTGGTAGTGTTCACCATCGACATACCACCTGATCTCGCCTTTTTCCCACTCGATCGCGTAGACGTGAAATGATTCCGAAAACTTGGCCTTTGATCTGTGGGAAAACGATTTACCGATGCCTTTTGCGCCCTCATATCCCGGACCGTGGATCGTTCCATAAACTTTTTGCGGCTCGCGGCCAATGTTCTCCATAATGTCGATCTCACCGCATTTTGCCCAACCGACCTCATCAAAATTATTTCCGAGCATCCAAAAGGCGGCCCACATTCCAGCTCCGGCGGGAACCTTGATGCGTGCTTCGAATCGACCGTGCTTTTGCTCAAAGTTATCCTTCGTGACCAGACGGGCCGACGTGTATTTACATTTGCCGTACCAGCATTTGAATTCCGGTGCCAAATCTTCCTTTATGGCTTTGATCACGAGCGACCCCCTGCCATTTTGATAGGCATTTCGAATCGAATCGGTGTAATACTGATATTCTTGGTTCCCCCATCCTTTACCGCCGATCCTGGCCGTCCACCTCGATTTATCAATTGCGCTATTTTTCTTACCGTTAAACTCGTCACTCCAGGTTAGCGACCAACCATCGGGCCGTGAAGACTCATACGAGCTGACCGCGTCTTTCATACAGGCGGCAATTCGCCCGGTTCCCTTTTCAAACATGCTGAATCCGGCATCCCATTCCCACCAGGCATTTGGAATTTTCAATCTACCCAAGGCGGAATAGATCAGTTTTGCGTGCCGGCAGCGGTCCTCGATTGCAATGTGTTTTCCAAACGATCCAAACTCACCCAGAAATATTGGGACGTCATGCTTTTTCGACCAGTTCTTTGCAGCTTCCAGATCCGAGACCATTTTTTCCTTCTTCGAATCTGCGCTGTAGGTCTTATAGAGACCGTCAACCCAGTTGCCTTTAACAATTGGTGGTTTCTTTAGCTTTACCTTTTCAGGCAAAGGAAAAGGTATGCTCTTTGCTTCGGCAAGTCCCTCGGCTGACCAGGTAGCACCCTGGTGGGTAAACAAAAACGGATCGTAGTAATGAAAAGTATAGATTATGTTTTTGTCGGAAAAGGGTTTGGAATCGATTAAGGCCTTACGGGAATTCCAGTCATGAAAACCGACGACCAAGGTGTGTTTTGGCGCGATCTCCCGAATTGTCTTGATCAATTCATCAGCCTGATTTCGCCATACCTCGGCTTCTATATCGTGCGGCTCATTGCGCAGCTCGAAAAAGACCTTTTCGGGGTCGCTGTTCTTGTATCTTTTCGCAACCTCCGACCAGATCCATTTGATTCGCTCAGTGCTCGCAGCGCCAGGAACTGAACCGTCGAGCTCGGTATGGTGCAAATCGATAATTACAATAAGCCCGTTGTCCAATGCGCGTTTAACCAGATCATCCACTGCCTTTAGACCCTCGGGAAGGGTCCAGCGATACGGCTTTTCGAAACTCACCCAGGCGCTGAAGCAAACCGGTATTCGCACCGTCCTGAAACCGTGTTTGGCGATTTCGTCCAACATCGGTTTGCGCTTTTCAAATTCGATTGGATCAAAGAAGTCCGCAAATCGGTTTTCCTTTTTTCCGAGCCAATAGTTATCAAGATATGAGAGATTCATCCCAACGCCCATTTTCTCTGACCGTTGAGTAGCGATGCTTTTCGCCTCAACGATGGTCCCGCAAACCACCAAGAGGAATATTAAATGGCTCAATCTCTTCAACACGCATTTCTCCGATTACTGTCGCAAACCACACGAGTTAACTATTCGACTACTAATTCGACCCCGACAGCGTGAATTTCTGGCTGAGTTTTCCGACCATTACAGTAAAATCGCCCGGTTCAACGACAGGTTTATTGTTGATTCCGATAAAAGACATGTCGTCTGCGTCCAACGTAAATGCAAGCTTTTTCGTCTCGCCCGGTTTAAGCGAAATCTTGGCAAAGCGTTTAACTCTCTTTCCCGCCGGACTCAACGACGCAACCTCATCCCTTAGGTAAACAATCACCGTTTCTTTCCCTTCCCGCTTGCCGGTATTTTTTACGTTTACAGAAATTCTTACCCTTTCGGCCGGGGAAATGGTCTTTTTATCGACCACAAGATCGGAATATTCAAAACTCGTATAGCTCAACCCGTGGCCAAATAGATATTGCGGCGCAAAAGGACTGTTTCCAAAATTGGTTTCCTCGACCTCAAAGCGCTTATGATCGTAATTCAAATGACTGTTTGGTGTCTTGGGATAGGTAAACGGCAATTTTCCGTCCGGATTGTAATCGCCAAAAAGCACGTCTGCCACGGCGAGGCCTCCCTCGTTTCCGGGATTTGGTGCGAGGAGAATTCCCTTGAGACGCCCCTCGATCCGGCTTATAATTCGCGGCCGCCCCTGTGACAAGACCGCAACGACGGGTTTTCCGGTAGAAAGTATAGCCTCGGCCAATCTGATCTGCATTTCCGGAAGTGTCAGATCGGTGATGTTTCCGGGGGTTTCCGTATAGGATCCCTCGCCAAGACAAAGCACCACAACGTCGGCTTTTTTCGCTTCAGAAACTGCCTTGTTGATGTTTACATTCTTGTCAATGTTTGTTGGCGTTGTATTAGCAGGTCCCGATCCTCTGACGATTTTCGTACCCTGTATAAACTTGAAATTTTTGGCACCAACCTTCTTCCTGATAGCTTTTTCGATCGTCAGCTTGTCTTTCGGATAGAGCGATTCTTCCGAACCCTGCCACACGTAAGTCCATCCGTTGTTAAGCGAGATCAGCGAATTTGCGGTTGGACCGGTTACCAAAACTTTCTGGTCCTTTGAAAGCGGTAGAATGTTTTTATCGTTTTTAAGCAGAACCAGTGATTCCCGCGCGGCATCGAGTGCAAATTTTTGAAATTCGGGTTTGGCCATATTCGCCTTAAGCGAGGGATCCGGCATGGAATTCTTAAACAGGCCCAGTTCGAATTTGACGCGGAGGATCCGGCCCACGGCCTCATCTATACGCGACATCGGCACCTTTCCCTCTTTTACAAGCTCGGTCAGCTCCTTGGTGTAGGTCAGATTGTAAGGAACCATACTCATATCGTTGCCAGCCATTACGGCCATACGGGTCGCCTCTTTGGTATTTGGCGCAACTTTCCACATGGTCACAAGCTTATTAATATCTTCCCAATCGGTCACAACAAATCCGTCAAACTTCAATTCGTCGCGTAAGACGTCGGTTAAAAGATGCTTGTTGATATGGCCCGGGACACCGTTTACCTCGGCCGAATTAACCATGATCGTTCTTGCGCCCGATTTGACCGCAGCAGCAAAGGGAGGAAGAAAATATTCGCGCATATAATTTTCTGGTATCCAGGCAGGCGTTCTGTCCCGTCCGTTTAGGGGAAAACTATATCCGACGTAATGTTTCAAACTGGATGCAACCCTCGTGTCCGAACTGACGTCCTGTCCCTCGAGGCCGCGCACAAAAGCAACTCCCATAACCGAAGACAAATATGGATCCTCGCCAAAGGTTTCCCAGAATCTGGGCCAAAGCGGCTGGCGCCCAACATCCAGAACCGGTGAAAAACTCCAGGGGATTCCGGCCGCCCGGGTTTCCATCGCCGTGATCTCAGCCGCCTTTTCCATCAGTGCCGGGTTCCATGTCGCACCCATCCCGATCTGCTGAGGAAAAAGCGTCCCTTCACGGATATAGTTTGCTCCGTGGATGGAGTCGATACCGTAGATTACCGGAATTTTCAGCCGCGTATTCTTTGCAGAAGTCTGAATCGCAGAAATGATCCGGTGCCATTTATCAATCGGCAAGGCATGTCCGTTAACATTCAGTATCGAGCCTACGCCGTAAGTCTCGACGACGTTTTTTAACTTTACCGGGTCTATCTCAATGTTGGAATCGTTACCCTTGGTTATCTGGCCGATCTCCAGTTGGGTCATTTGTCCAACCTTTTCCTCGACCGTCATCTTGCTCAAGAGCGCTTTGATTTCATCGGAATAATCCGGAAGCTTTGGCCGTATTGAGGCCTTCTTCAAATAAGCATCGCTGTCCGTGACCTCGGCTAACAGAGACTTCTTACTGTCATTCTTTGCGCTACTTTGTTCGAGTGGCAGGCAAAAGATTGCGGCCAAAAAGATTCCTGTAAAGAGTAAAACTCGTAATTTCATCGGTATATATTTCCTTGATTATTTTTATTGAAGTGCTGTGGGAACTATTCTATTTTATAATGCCGATTTTCTCAAGGAAAACCCTGAAAAGTGCCTGCGACTAAACGACTTTGGCGTAAGTTACTTTAGATTCTATTCGATCAGTAGAATTCCGGTTGTCGGGGAAATTTAGTATTATCGTTATTAGCAATAATCATAGATAGCGGTCAAAATTTATGAAAAAATTAAATATCGTCTTATTTACTTCAGCACTTCTTATCATGTTGGTTGGCATAACGGTGCCCGCTCAGCAGCAGAGCAAATATGAATTGATCAGCGACAAGAAAGAATTGAAAACGATTGTTCCCGCGAGCTTTTATTTTGCCGGCCTGAGCGGACTGACACAGCGGCGAAACTCTGCAGCGGCTAAATTGGGCGAAAAACGGTTTATTGTAGCTGGGCTCGTCGACGTTTCGGGATACTCCACAGACATTAGCGGGGTATATGAGGGATTCTTCATTACCGATTCTCCGGTAAAGTTTGGGCGCAAAAAGTTGAAGATCGGTGCCTATGGAATAGGGTTTTCTAAAGCGGGAATGGCCAAAGTATTTGACCTTAGCGGGAGAATGATGTTTCAAACGCGAACCGTAAAGGATACGGGCTTAAAACGTCCGCGTCCGCTGATGATGATGACTGACAAGAAAGGCGTTAGGCTCTACAAAGGCAGGGATTATGTCTTAATTTCCCCGAGATAATTTTAGTCGCAGATAAACGCGGCGATCCAGATAAGACGACATCGATCAGATTCTGACTGGGGTCTCCCATCTACCGGTTTCAGCAGATCTAAATACAGCATCTATCACCGCCATATTTCCAAACGAATCCTCCAGTGTGATTGCCGGATCAAAACCTCCCAAAATTGACTGAGAGAAAAGATCACCCTGGATCGTGTATTGATCGGAACTTTCGAATTCGATCGATTCGATATGCTCGCCATAGAGCTCAGAACCGTCGTCGATAAATATGCAGGTTGGAGAATCAACGGGGATGTTAAATGGGATTTGAACTTCGATACGCCCGGAGGTTCCGAAGAATTGCATCCGCTGATACGGAACCAGAAGCGTTGAAACTGTGAATGTCGCCTGCCTGCTGGCGAAATCAAGCATCGCTGAGGTATGGACATCCACACCCATATCCGGGTCTTTTCTAATCATTGCGGACACCCGATCGGGTTCACCCTCGAACATAAACCGCGAAAGATTTATACAGTAGCAGCCAATATCCAGCAGCGCACCCCCGCCCTTTTCGAGATTATTTCGAATATTGCCTTGATCATCATTAAAATAGCTAAAGAAACCCGTTATCGACTTTAGCTCGCCGATTCTGCCGGAGTCTACGAGCTGCTTGACGGAAAGCCACGTCGGATGAGTTCGAACCATAAACGCTTCCTGGATCAACAGGCCGGCTTTATCCCGAATCCCGATCAGCTCCCGCACCTCTGCGGCGTTCATCGCCACGGGCTTCTCGCAAAGGACATGTTTACCCGCTTCGACCGCTTTTTTTGTCCATTTGAAATGTAAATGGTTTGGCAATGGGATGTAGACCGCATCGATCTCACGATCATTAAGCAAATCTTCGTAGGAGCCGTAAAACTTTTCGATGTTGAGGCCTTCGGCCGCCGTTTGCGCCTTGGCCGAATCTCGCGATGAGATCGCCGTGACCCGTGAGAATTCACCCGCCATCATCGCCGGAATCACCTTACTTAAGGCAATTTTCGCCGTGCCAAGAATTCCCCAGGAAATTATTCGATCAGATTCGTTATTCAGACGATTTTCGTTTTGCCTCCAACCACAAGACGTTGCTTAATTTTATGATCTTATCCAGCTCCGTTTGAGTCGTTTTGGAAACAACCGGGTCAACTACCCTCAAATTCTTAAACATTTCGCTGGAAACAAATTTACCAATTGCATTATCGAGCGCAATAATCAGGTTTCGAATGGTTCTCGGCTTCGTGACTTCCGCCGCAACGGGCTTCTTTATCGACTTACCATCTTTTTCCTTTTCATTGACCGGAAATAGATTCGAATTTAGACGAATCCCCATCTCGGTGATCTTTCCTGCAGATTTTCGGATCGCAGTGTAATTGATTTTCTTACTCTTGGTATATGCATCGACAATTCGGGTCTGCCGCTTCTGAATCCCCTCAAAATCCTTCTTTATCATCCCGAAATTTAGCGCTATTCCGTCTTCACGGCGGATTATGGCATTTCGATCCGCCTCACGTTTTATGCGCTCCAACGCAATCGACCGCGTCTTTATATTGTTTTCTGAGAGATCTTTATTCCCGTTACCTGCCGGAATACTATTCGGGTCTGGCGGTTGCCCAAGAACGCCCGTAAACCC
>JABDJV010000323.1 GCA_013003295.1 Pyrinomonadaceae bacterium
GTTTAGTATTCTGCAGTCTTCAAAAGCGCAGTTCATTCCCTGCCCGTAGAATGGAACAAGTGCGTGCGCAGAATCGCCGAGCAGGAGGGATTTTCCGCCGACGTTCCAGGGGAAACATTTGATCGTACCGAGGTTTCCAACGGGGTTTTCGAAAAATTCCTTGGTGAGATCAGGCATCAAAGGGATCGCATCTGGGAAATTATCTTCAAAGAAAGCGAGTAAGGAATTAACCACAGATGAACTCAGATTTGGCACAGATTGAGAAGAATCACTAACGTTTTCAGGCCCTCTCTGATCCGATTTTATCAGTGTTAATCTGTGGTCAGACTCCTTTCCATATCTTCCGGATTCAATTTCATCAAAGCTATTTTCACCCTCGTGTGCGAGAAAAAGCGTGCAGGTAAAACTCCCGTCGAAATTTGGCAGTGCGATCATCATAAATTGATGCCGCGCCCATATGTGCAGAGCGTTTTTCTCCATCGCAAAGTCAGAAAGGTTTTCGGTAGCGGACGGTTTAACGTCAACATTTGAGACGCCCATTTCCAAAGGGGCGCTGCCGCTCGCCGTACTGACCGGTGGGATCGACAGTTCCTTGTAGCCGTGTTCGAGGAATTCTTGCTTGAAATTGAAGCGCGGAACGCATTTAGAAGAAAACATCGCCTTCCGAACTGCCGATCCGGCTCCGTCCGTTGCAATTACGGTTTCGCCTCGAACCGAAAAGGTTTCGCCGGTTTTTGTATCTTCGATCAGCGCCTCGCCGCTTTCGCAGTCAAAACCGATGCATCGTTGATCAAAATAGAATGTTGATTCCGGGTATTTGTCCGCCTGATTTATCAACGCGATATTCAAACCGCCGCGGGAGACCGAGTTAATAAATTCTCCTTCCCGGCCCGAGTATGGCAGCAAATTCGTCGCGCCATCGACTGCGTGGATCAACCGTCCGTACATGGGAACCGCTTCGTCGAGCATATATTCATCCATCCCGACCTCTTTCAGCGCCGCGATACCCCGGTCGGATAAGGCCAGGTTTATCGAACGCCCAGCAGACATCTTCTCAAGCCGCATATCGCCCCGAGCTTCGTAAACAGCCGTTTCGATCCCGCGCTTGGCGAGATATGTCGAAAGCAGCGAGCCCGCAAGGCCCGCTCCGATGATGATTACCTTTTTACTTGCCATATCTGATTTGCCCACGAAACACGCGAAAAATACGAAAAAATGAAGAAAAAGAAGGAAGAGTCTATCCGTTTTTTGTCCAGCCCTTTAATTCGTTTCGAATCTTTCTTAGACTCTCTCGACTGCCTATTCTCTCGTACTCCAGCAGGGGATGATGTCCAAAATTAACCAACAGAGCCAAGTCGAAGGACGTCGCATTTAGATAATTCATCGCTTGCGACCGATGACCGGCAATTAAATTGGCCACCGATTTCAACTCCACAATTATCTTATCAAAACAAATAAAATCCGGTTTGAAGTGCTGTTGTAAACGCTTTTGCCGATATTCAAGCTGAACACTCGGTTGAGACACGAACGGTATGTTTTGATATTCAAACTCTATTTCCAGGCACTCTTGGTAAACTGATTCCGTAAATCCACAGCCTTTTTCCTTGTAGACCTTAAAACAAGCACCGATTATACGGTAACTTTCCTTTTCATAAATAATTTTCGACATGGTGAGAATGTACGCTCCATAAATTAATTTTTTGAGTCAGATCACGGGGGTTATTCATAACAGTTTTTACTTTTAAAATTTTCCTTACTTTTCGTGTATTTTCGTGTATTTCGTGGGCAAATCATCTTAAACAATCCTTCAAAATCTCGACAAACCGATAAACATCCATAAACGAATTATATAGAGGAACCGGGGCTACCCGGATCACGTCAGGTTCGCGCCAATCTGCGACGACTCCTTTTTTGGTAATGGCATCGAATAAACTCTTATCGGAGTTTTCTACACGGATCGAAAGCTGGCAGCCTCTTTCGTCGGGATTCGAAGGCGTAATTATGGAAATGCGTTCGTCCGCAATCTCATTCAACAAAAACTCCATATAGCCGGTCAGTTTTTTAGATTTCTCGCGCAGGGCTTTCATTCCGGCCTCTTCGAAAATTTCCAGACTTGCTCGAAGCGACGCCATCTGAAAGATCGGCGGGTTTGAGAGTTGCCAGCCCTCGGCACCTTTTATCGGGACAAATTCATCGTCCATCAAAAAGCGGGTCTCTTTGTCATGCCCCCACCAGCCGGTAAAGCGCGGAAGTTTGGGATTGTCGGCATGACGCTCGTGGACGAAAATTCCAGCGATTCCTCCCGGGCCTGAATTCAGATATTTATACGAACACCAGCAAGCGAAATCAACGTTCCATTCGTGGAGCTTTAGTTCGAGATTTCCTGCAGCGTGTGCCAGATCAAAGCCGACTACGGCCCCAACTTTTTGCCCTGCTTCCGTGATGCGTTTCATATCAAACGCCTGTCCCGTGTAATAATTGACGCCGCCGAGCATGATCAGCGCTACGGAATCATCATGGTTGTCGATCGTTTTTAAGATGTCTTCCGTTCGCAGGATTGTTTCACCCTCGCGCGGAGTTAGTTCGACGAGCCAATCGGAAGCAGTGGCCGTCGCGTTTTGGTTTTTAACGGAGTTCCGGGTTAGTGTTTCCTGCGCGTCGCTACCGCTCTGCGTACTGATTTTCCTTTGATGGAATTTGATCTGCGATTTCACGGCGTATTGATCCGACGGAAATGCATCGCCTTCAATAATGATCTTGTATCGGGTCGGCGTCGGTCGATAAAACGAGACCATCAGGAGATGGAGATTCACCGTAAGTGAATTCATCACCACCGTTTCAATCGGTTTAGCCCCGACGATTTTCGCCATCGAATGGGTTAGGAACTCGTGATACGGCATCCACGGGTTCTTTGCATGAAAATGCCCCTCGACGCCGAGTGTTTCCCAATCCTTTAATTCTTGCTCAATATATTCCCGCGTCTTCCGCGGCTGGAGGCCGAGCGAATTTCCGGTGAAATACAGTACCTCCCCGCCGCCTTGGTGCGCTGGAATAAAAAACTTATCCCGAAAATGAAAAAGCCGATCACGGCTATCCATTTTCTCGGCAAATGATCGGGTTGATTCGAATGAGGCAGAAGATTTGTCCATTTACAAGATTATAAACGGAAATAGAAAAAATTGCTTTTCATGATTAATGGGAATATAGTTGCGAAACAGTTGGCAGATGGAACCGTTCCGCCAAATAGAGAACGCTCACGAAATTGTTTGAGTGCCAACCGCGCATTCCTGCTTTCAAGAATTCTGTTTGAATGCGCTTTGTTGCCGTAGAATCGAAGCGATTTGGGAGCGGATGCGATATTTTTGAGTCAAAGCCATTTATCGTATGATCGCTGGAAGCAAACTTTGATTGGAGGGTCTAAAAATGAATAAAAATAGTTTTGACGCTTTTGTTGCTGCTTGGAACGAAGGCAATCTCGAAGCTCTCGACGAGCATATTGTGTCAAATTTCGTTAGACGGGTTCCGGAGACGATGAACAAAAATGCCAATAATTTGGCGGAGCTAAAAGAGAGAATCTCTGACTTTCGTAAGGCATTTCCGGATTTGAAGGTTACGATTGAAGATGCGCAATTCCTGGAAAATAGATCGGTTGCACAATGGACGTTTACGGGGACCAACACCGGCCCTGGAGATCATCCTCCGACAGGTAAGGCCGTTAGCGTTCCAGGCGTATCGCTGCATCGCTACGAAGACGGAAAAATACTCGAGGAAGACGTTTATTTTGATGTACTGGGATTCATGGCGCAGTTGGGTATCGTCAAACTGCCTGAAGCCGCTGCATCGGCTTAGGGTGCGAAATATAACACACAGAAAGGACGGGGATTCGCCCGTCCTTTTTGCTTTTTGTTCACGTGCCATTTCATTGGTCACGACCCGCAATATCGCCAAATCTTGGAGCGCACGGGACCAATCGGAGCGCGATCGCGAATGACCCAGTATTATCAGGAGACTTAGTTTCTTGGCACCAAAACGAACGGTAACAAATTGCGTAAGTAAGTTTTTAGGAGGCCTGAATCGCTCCCTTTGCGCCAAAGTTCCTTATCCCCAATACTTCAGCGATCTTTAGATCATCGCTTTCGTGAGTTACCTGATGCTCACATTCGTTCGCGTTATGGTCGACCCACGCGAGCATGGTACCCATCCGTGTGTGAATAAAGGACGGTTTACGACCTTTTGGATCCTCGGGCATCATGTTCAGGATCGCATTAAATGCCTTTGTCGCCTCGACCATATACCGGTCGTGAAATTCCGACTCGTCTGCTTCGAGAAGAAAAGCCATTCCGCAGCCATCGCCGTCCGGTAAACAGTCGATCCCATCCGATGATGCTCCGAACCCGCAGTCGGCCGCGCAACGGGAACCATGTTCTACATTTTCAATTGACATACTAAACCTCCACTTATGAAATAAAATTAGATACCCGCTACTATACAACAGAAGCTCTTAAGTACCGTAAAAATCGTAGGAGATTAAAAAGTTCCCGCAAGCTACCGAAAATCGCTGATCATAACCACGTCAGCCGATCTGTTTCCACGTGAGAGGACAAAGCCCCCGCCGTCTGGTTTTCCGTCGAATCTTTGAATCTTGCCGGTTTCGAAAAAGGTCAATTGTTTTGGATCTCCGCCGTCGATCGGTTGGGCCCAAATATTTTCGGCGCGATTCTGATCATCCACATAAGTCAGAGCCCGGCCATCCTGACTCCACCGAAAAAACAGTGCCCCGGCTATCTTCGGAGCATCGATTATCTTGATCGGTTCACCACCTTCGATCGGTATTATCGCGATCTTAGAGGGTTGATTTGGTTTTGGTTTGCCATATTTACACGCGAATGTCCTGCCATCGGGGGAAACGACCGGAGTGTTGGACGCAACATCCGTAAGCTGGATCGGATCACCGCCGGTAAGGCTAATTTTCCAGATCGTTGTCAGGTTGTTTTTATCGGTCCGTCGATATACGACCCACTTGCCGTCGGGTGTAAGGCTCGCCGTATCCTCCTTTTCAGGAGTACCGGTTATCTTGACCTGGTTTTCGCCGTTGAGGTCCATTCGCCAAAGATCCAGGTTGCCGCTTCGTGAAGACGTAAATACGATCTGCTTGCCATCGGGCGTGATCACGGGGAAGAAGTTTGAGCCGGATTCGTCGGTTAGCTGGATATTGTTGGTGCCGTCGGCGTTTACGGTCCAAATATTGATCGAATCTGCTTTCCGGACCGTATACACAATTCGTCCGTCCGGGGCCCAGGCAACACCGGAACGCCCGTCTTCACGGCCCTCATCCATGGTGATCTTTTTTGCTTCCCGCGGACCGGCGCCCGCTGTGGTCCAGATATTGTAAAG
>JABDJV010000325.1 GCA_013003295.1 Pyrinomonadaceae bacterium
ATAGTTGGGAATACACCGGAGACGGACATTCGCTCGCATATCACGCCGGCGCAGAACTAATGGATATGGAATTTGTGCAGTTTCATCCGACGGGAATGGTCTATCCTCCGTCGGTAAAGGGAATACTCGTCACTGAAGGCGTACGCGGCGAAGGCGGTGTCCTGAAAAATAGTGAAGGGACGAGATTTATGTTTGATGATATTCCCGATTTATACAAAGACCAAACCGCAGATAACGCTGAAGAAGGCTGGATCTACACGCAGGGAGACAAAAACGCCCGCCGGCCGCCTGAACTTTTGACCCGGGATCACGTCGCTCGCTGTATCGTTAAAGAGGTTAAGGCGGGCCGCGGAAGTCCAAACGGGGGTGTGTATCTTGATATTGCCTGGATCAAGGAAAAGCTTCCAAATGCGGAGGCGCATATTAAGAAAAAACTGCCGAGCATGTATCACCAGTTTAAGCAGCTGGCCGACATAGATATCACCAAAGTCCCTATGGAAGTCGGTCCGACGACACACTACGTGATGGGTGGTATTCGCGTCGATGCCGATACGCAAATGTCCACGGTTCCGGGTCTTTTTGCTGCTGGTGAGTGTGCGGCTGGTTTGCACGGTGCGAATCGGCTCGGGGGAAATTCGCTATCGGATCTTATCGTATTTGGAAAACGCGCCGGTGAATACGCCGCAAAGTTTGCGAAGGAGAACGGTGAAGCAAATGTAAATGAGGAGCAGGTCGATAAGGCTGCTAAGCAGGCCCTTGAACCCTTTAATGTCTCAAAAGGGGAAAACGCCTATGAGATCCAGAGTGATCTGCAGGACATGATGCAGGACCTGGTTGGCATCGTTCGCAACGAAGGCGAGATGCGTGA
This sequence comes from Pyrinomonadaceae bacterium, assembly GCA_013003295.1. Classification (GTDB taxonomy): domain Bacteria; phylum Acidobacteriota; class Blastocatellia; order Pyrinomonadales; family Pyrinomonadaceae; genus Aridibacter. Next base: position 869 of record JABDJV010000325.1, read on the forward strand.
GGCGATCGACGGAATCGGTAAACTATGGCAGCGGGCTGAAAATGTTTCGGTCATGGGAAATGTGGAGTTCAATCCCGGCTGGCACACCGCATTAGATCTGACAAATCTGCTAACCGTGTCCGAAGCACTTGCGCGGTCTGCGGTTGAGCGGAAAGAAAGCCGGGGCGCACAATTCCGCGAGGATTATCCCAACAAAGAAAAGGAATTCAGCACGTTCAATCATATTGCGAAGAAAGAATCCGATGGGTCGATGAGTATAAGCAGAAAAGAGATACCGGAGATGCGGGACGAATTGAAACAGATCATTGAGGAGATGGGGTAATTCCCACTATATGAAAAAAGAGGCGACATTCAGTATTTGGCGTGGCGACGCAAACGAAGGCGAGTTTAAGGACTATTCGACCGAGATTTCCGATGGAATGGTCGTTCTTGATGCTGTCTTGCAGATTCAGGCCGAGGAAGCAAATGATCTTGCGTGCCGCTGGAATTGCAAGGCAGGAAAATGCGGTTCCTGCTCGGCAGAGATCAATGGGATGCCAAAGCTAATGTGCATGACCCGTTTGAATACACTTCCGATGGAAGAACCGGTTACCGTTGAGCCGATGCATGCATTTCCTTTGACAAAGGATTTGGTTACGGACGTCTCATGGAATTTCGAGGTCAAAAAGAAAATTAAGAAGTTTAGTCCCCGGCCTCCTGATGCTGAGGACGGCACCTGGCGTATGGCGCAGGAAGACGTCGATCGCGTCCAGGAATTTCGAAAGTGTATTGAGTGTTATTTATGCCAGGATGTATGCCACGTATTGCGGGATCACCATAAGCACGAAGAGTTTATCGGTCCGAGATTTCTTGTATATACGGCGGCACTTGAAATGCATCCGCTCGACACCGAGGACCGCACAGCAGAATTGAAAGACGAATCAAACATCGGCTATTGTAATATTACGAAATGCTGTACAAAAGTTTGCCCGGAAGACATTACGATCACTGACAATGCAATTATTCCCCTGAAAGAACGGGTTGTTGATGAATTTTATGATCCGGTTAAGAAGATCTTGAATATATTTAAGTCGAAGAAGTGATCGTCTCGTCTTAATTATGAATTGCCCCGTGCTTCAGCTCGGGGAATCTAGAAGACAAAAAAATTCCGGCTTTAGCCAATCAAAAAAAGTGTTTTTTCCGCTTAGCTTTAGCTAAAGCAAACCGTATCGGGCCTATTTGTTAATTGGGCTAAAGCCAGTTTATTCTGTTGCCGCAATCCCCGAGCTAAAGCACGGGGCAATTTATTTTTTCGCAATGTGTTTGTTCTTGATTTCTTTGTTGGTATATTTTAATCAAAGAGGTAATTATGTTTGAGCTAAAAGATCTTCATGAAGAGGCAATTCCCGCGGCGCTGGAAAGAGCAAAGCACTATCGTTTACTAAATGAACCCGGCGCAGCCGAAAGTATCTGTCTCGATATCTTAAAGATCGACGCTGAAAATCAGGAAGTTTTGGTGACGCTCGTATTAGCGATGAGCGATCGCTTCGCGAAGGATTATACCGTCAGCGATGCGAAGATCAAGGATTACGTAGGCCGGATCTCAGATGACTATATGAGAACCTATTATACGGGAATCATATATGAACGACGGGCAAAAGCGTGCCTTACGAGCGGCCCGGCAGGATCCGAATCAACTGCTTTTGAGCTCTTTTCGCAGGCGATGGACTGGTTTGAAAAGGCTGAGGCAGTTCGCCCGGCCGGAAATGACGATGCGATCCTTCGCTGGAACGGCTGCGCGCGAATAATTCAGACAAATAAACTTTCAAGAAGAGAAATGGCGTCCGATTTTATCGAGTAAGAAACCTATCTGATCTCGGCGATCTGCTGCAGCGTTTTAACTGTTTCGACGTTTAGATCAAGCGTACCGGCATCTTCCAGACTGATCCAACGGTATTCCTCAAACTCCTCGCTGAGTTGAAGTTGATCTTCGGAAGCTCTGCAATTAAACAGCAGGAAAATCATATAAACTTTTCTTTTTGAACTGTCGGCAAAAGTTTTTTCGAATTCTCCATCCTTAAAAAAAACGGGTTCGATATTCTCGATCTCGATGCCGATCTCCTCTTTCATCTCTCGACGAAGCGCCTCTTCCATTGTCTCATTGGGTTTGATTCCTCCGCCAGGTAAACCCCATTGGCCGGGAAAAACACCGCGGTTTGGAGGCATCTTGCACAACAACAGCTCGCCCTTTTTGTTCCATACCAAACCGACAACGATTATCCTCCGCTCAAACGACATAGTTTCCTAATTCTTAACGCTTTCAGGGATCTGTTTAATATGAATATCCTGTTGAGGAAACGGTATCTCAATATTTTCGCGGTCAAAGGCTTTATAGACTTCACGATTTAATTCGTGCGAAACCCGTCCGCGAAATACCGGCTTTTCGACCCAGCAAAGAAGTTCGTAATCGAGTGAGGAATCCCCAAAATTACGAAAACGGACGCGGGGTTTTGGAATCTCGCAGGTCTCCTTATGGCCCTTTCCGATCTCCAATAAGATCCTTTCTACTTTGTCGATATCGGATCCGTATGCGACGCCGACTTTTATGCGGATCCTGAATTTCTCAGACGGTCCGCCGGATTCGTTTACAACGATGGTTGTGGACAAAATCGCATTTGGAACCGTTATCTCAATGTCATCACGGGTTATGATGCGCGTACTGCGAACACCAATATGCGTGATCATTCCGCGTTCGCCGCTTTCAAGATTGATGAAATCTCCCACTTCGAATGGTTTATCAGCAAAGATAGTAATTCCTCCAAAGATATTGGAGAGAGTGTCCTTTGCTGCAAAACTAATCGCCAGACCGATGATCCCGGCCGACGCTATCCAGGCGGTTATGTTGATACTCCAGATCAAAAAGACTATGTATGTCGAAACCGCCGCGAAGATCAACACCGCAGTATTGATCAAAAGGGGTTTGGTTGTCGGCGTGATGAATTTGAGTCGTGATTCGCTCTTTCCTAGTTCGTCGAATGTTCTTCGCGAAGCCTGTAAGGCGAATCGCAGCCATATGAACACCGCGATAGTCTTTAGAACTCTGACCGTAGTTACTGTGACATTTTCCTGGAGTTCGAGTTCGTATACGGCAAATGTGAGGCCGATCAATAGTACGGATAGAAAGATTGGCTTGTGAAGCAGATTTAAAATGTCGTCATCAAAGGACGACTTGGTTTTCATCACCAGCCGCGACACGGACCCGGTGATTATCCAGTCGACCACCTTTCCGAGAAATATCGAAACGACGATGATAAGTAGCGAACGCAGCCAAGGGTATGGTCCGACAAGGGAGGCGTAGTAATGAATAAGTTCAGAAAATTGTTCCATAGGTGCGATAGTTAAACGTCTTTATTTATCCACCGATGATATATCAATGATCACGGAATTTGAACCCGTGGTTTTTTTATCGATTTCGTTGTATATTTCGCAGTAATCAAGAAGACTCGATATCCTGAATATGAAAGAAATAATTTTGGATGGTGAAAACCTTACGTTTGAAGAAGTATTGGCGGTCGCGTCCGGCAAGCCAAATAAGCCGCCGGTATCTTTATCTGAATTGGCGGTCGAACGTGTTCAGCGCTCAGCAGGTGCGGTAGAGCGTTTGCTCGAGCGTGGCGAAGTTGCTTATGGGATTACGACTGGTTTTGGAGCCTTCAAGGATAAGATCATTTCGCCGGAAGAGGTAAAGAAGCTTCAGAGAAATATCGTCGTAAGTCACGCCGTCGGAGTTGGTGAACCATTCGATATAGTTACCACCCGTGCGATCATGCTCATCCGCGCAAACACACTTGCAAAAGGATTTTCGGGTATTCGGCTGCAAACGCTCGAGCTCCTGATCGAGTTTTTGAATCGTGGAATTCACCCGGTCATCCCGGAGAAGGGTTCCTTGGGAGCAAGCGGCGATTTGGCGCCCTTGGCC
>JABDJV010000340.1 GCA_013003295.1 Pyrinomonadaceae bacterium
GTACAGTACGGATACCAGCAGCAATTTACGGGCATGTTCGACCGATTTGGCCCTGGCGGTCCTGACACTCGAATACAAAAACCACAACCCCAAACCACTCGCACCGACCAGGTAAACTATTCCCGAAACGCCAAGGAAGAATGGTGCTAAGCTGATTGGCAGCAATAAGACCGTGAAGATCACGATCTGTCTTGCCGTGATCTTACCGTCTTTTTCAACGACCGGAAGCATTTTGATACCTGCTTTTGCGTACTGATCTTTGTACATCCAGGCGATCGCAAGAAAATGCGGAAACTGCCATAAAAACAGGAGTGCGAATAAAAACCACGCTCCGAGCGTGATCTCATTTGAAGCTGCCGTCCAACCCATTAAGGGAGGCATTGCGCCGGGCAACGCCCCGATTGCCGTCGAAGCGGTGGTTCGGGTTTTTAAAGGTGTGTATAGAAAAACATAACCGATGATTACGACTAGCCCCAGACCCGCCGTAAGCGCATTAACCGTGAGATAAAGATAGACTTCCGATATGACGCAAAGAACGATTCCAAAAACCAGCGCCTCGTTTGGAGAAACACGATTTGTAGGTATCGGACGCTTTGATGTGCGCTCCATCTTTGCGTCGATATTTCGCTCAATGTATTGATTTAAGGTTGCTACTCCAAACGCCAATAGCGTGATCGCCGCCATCGAATTCAAAAATAATACCAGGTTAAACCCGGTTTCAATCCCTAAATAAAATCCCGCTGCCGACGTCAAAACCAGCATGAAGGCGATGCGCGGCTTCGTCAGCTCAAAATAGGCTGCGATCTTCGCCCGCGCACTTAATACTTCGGTTTCCGGAACTTCTGCGGTTAATGTATCCATACGTAAAATGTTGAGTCAGACTTTAACAAAGAATAACGCGGCGGCAACCATTTGCCAAATCTCGAGCGCCAAAATAATTCTTCTTTTTTCCCTTAGAAAAACTAATTTTCACGCAGGTGACAAATAAATTTCGCTAAGATATTATTTGGGTATATTTAATTTTGAGTATTGATTGCAATTACCGATGTCAGCAGTAGAAGAATCCGTAAAACAAGTTCCCGGAACGAATAAAAAGGCAGGCGCTGGATCTAAATCAATCCTTGAAAAAGCCTGGGCCTGGCTGATGTATTTTGTCGAGTTTTTAAGCCAGGTGAAATTCGGTGTAGTTCTGCTTTGTATCCTCGTCTTCTTGTCGTTCCTGGGGATGGTCATTATTCAGCAGAATGTGAACGGCTTTGATGCCTACTACGCTTCCCGGACTCCCGCAGAAAAAACGGTTTTCGGCTTCCTCGGACTGTTTGATATCTATTACAGTTGGTATTTTAGCTTTATCCTCCTCCTTCTTTCTCTAAACATCATATTGGCATCAATAGACCGTTTCCCGTCGGCCTGGTCATACATTTCGAAACCAAAACTAAACGCAACGCGAAAGTGGCTTTTGGCCCGAACTTCAAGTGCGATTATTCAGCTTGATATTGACGGCGAAGACGAGGCCGCGAGAACCATTTCGGACGCATTTAAGAAAAACGGTTTAAAGCCTACCATCAGTGAGAAAAATGGTTCTACCTACGTTTTTGGAGAAAGCGGAAAATGGAACAGGCTTGGTGCTTATATCGTTCATGTCGCGCTGTTGACATTGTTTCTTGGGCACCTGATTGCTCTCAGAACCGGTTTCGACGCCGATGTGAATATGATGCCCGGCCAGGTTTCAAACGAGATCCAGCTGATCAAATTTAACCTGGACAAAAAAGAACGCTTTGCTGTGGGTCTGCCGTTTACGATCACATGCACCGACATTCAGCAAAAACTGATCGATCCCGGCGGCTCGATTGAAACTTTCAACACGCTGGACTGGCGCACGCAGATCAAGATAGACGATCCCGCATACGGTCAGACGGTCGCTGATGTAAGTCTGAATAAACCTTTTAGTTACAGAGGTTATAGATTCTTCCAGGCCCAAACGGTTCCGATCGGAAATGCCCGGACGATGGCGTTGGAATTGACTCCGCAAAAAGAAGGAGCCTCGCCGATCACGGTGAACCTGGAACGAAACGGCACGGCTAAACTTAACGACGGAACACTGATCGCATACGAATCATTCTTGCCGGACTTCGCTTTTGTTGATGGAAAACCTGACACGCGTTCAGGTGATTACAACAATCCTGCAGCAGTTCTGCAGGTAACACCTCCGGAGGGGGAAAGGACGCGTGTATTCGCGTTTGCGGGAAACATTGCGGAGAATATTCCGGTTGGTGCACCAAAGGCCGGATATAAATGGAAATTGAAGGAGTTTGAAAAAGCTCCATTGGCGCACGTCTTGTCGATCAAGTACGATCCATACAATGGTGCTTTTATTGCCTGGTATTTTGGCGGTATCGGTTTGATATTCGCCCTCGCATTTGTTTTCTTTCTTTCCCACAAGCGTATCTGGGCGGTGATTGAGAAAAACGACTTATCAGGCAACTACCAGATAGTTTTGGGCGGGGAGGCAAACCGCAACCAATTTGGCTTTGAAGATAAGTTTGCAAAGGTTGTTAAAGACCTTGATAGCAATAATTTAGAGACGTAGAGAGATTTATATTATGTCGCAAGCAATAACAGCAAACGAAATCCGGGAAACAAAAATCAGCTCGCCGTGGATTCAGCATCTTCCTTCAATGCTTGTCATTGCAGGATCCCTGGCGATGCTCTTTTTCCGCCTGCAAACATCTAATTTCATCTCTGATGAAGCATTGATGATGATCGCCCTGGCCTGCTATCTTCTGGCCGCACTGTTTCAACTTACAAACCTGTATGCACCGTCAGAAATGGCCTCACGAATCGGTTTGTGGACAGCAACGTTAGGCGTCTTCTTTAATTTATCAAGCTGGCTGGTCCGCTGGGTCGCCGCCTATGAAAGGGAGATCGCTATGCTCCGGGAGGCGGGAAATCCGGAAACTCCCTGGATGTTCCGTTATATTCCTTTTGCAAACCTTTACGATTTGAGTCTTGCATTTGCTTTCGGAGCCGGAATCGCGACTCTTTTATTTGCCAATAGAAAGAATTTTCAGGTCCTGGCGGCCTTCACGCTTCCATTAGCCGCACTGATCCTTATATTGGCACGTTTTATCGGCGGCGAGTTTATCGATTTGCCTCCGGTGCTGGATTCGTATTGGCGGCCGATTCACGTTGGAGTCGCGGCATTGAGCTACGGAGTCACTCTCGTATGTTTCGCTGTTGCAGTTATTTACCTGCTGAAAGATAAAGTAAAACCTGAAGCCATGGCGATTTGGTCGAGTTTGTTCACGCTGGGTGTGATCGCGACAATCAGTAATTGGTCGGTATTCACGGAGTTTACCTATCGGGTCGGAATGTTTATTCCAAATCCGGAAGGAGGAAAAGCGTTTTCGGCGCTGTTTCGAATGGAGCTGCCTTATGTCGCACCAATGCTTATTCTCACCGGAGTTTTGCTTCTTGGAGCGATCATCGCCTTTTATCTATATGTCAGCCAGGAAAATCATTCGGCTAAAAAGCTTGGCCACGTATTTTTGAAGGTATCGCTGGTAACACAAATACTTGCGGTCTTGTTCCTTGTATACGGAATTAAATCGACCGAGAATGCGGGCAAGATTCTCGAAACGCAATTGGCGAATGATTCCAGCCAGTTTGCGCTGGTAGGAAAGGATCTTCTTGCACGACAAAATATGCCGGCCGAACAGTTTGCAGCAATTCCAATTTCACAATTTGAGGCGACGGGAAAGAGGTTTTTGGAAACCAACAAAGACTCAATGTTTTTGAGCCTTAAAACGAATCCGGTTGAACTCGCCGGCTTGATCACCGCAATTGCCGGAACTTTCTTTGTAATCCTTTTTGCTTTTCGCACCGAGCATCTGCGTGAGCGGCTTCCGTCTCTGGAATCCCTTGACAGCCTTATGTACAAAACGGCGTGTCTCGCGTTTGCCGGTCTGGCAATGCTCCTGATCACCGGAGCGATCTGGGCCAACGAATCCTGGGGCCGGCCCTGGGGTTTCGATTCAAAAGAAACGGGTGCCCTGATAGCCTGGCTGACCTATGCGGCATTCCTGCATACACGCATTTCGAGAGGTTGGACAGGCCGAAGCTCGGCATACTTTGCGATACTCGGCTTTCTTTTAGTGATCTTCACCTACTTGGGCGTGAGTTATTTGCTTCCGGGATTGCATAGTTACGCGTAAACA
>JABDJV010000349.1 GCA_013003295.1 Pyrinomonadaceae bacterium
GCTCACTCCACTCAAACGCTCCTTTTTTCCATTCGTAGATCAGGCCGACGACAACGGTCGCAAGGAAAAACATCATCGTCACAAAAGCGATCGTACCGTAAAGGACCCCCGTTGAATTTTCGGCAGCCAGAAGAGTCTTAAAGCCGACGGCAAATGGAATGACAAAAAGGATCTCAATATCGAATAAGAGAAATGCTACGGCGACCATATAAAACTTGATCGAGAAGCGGTCCCGCGCCGAGCCGACAGGGTCCTTCCCGCATTCATACGGCATCAGCTTAGTCGCCGTTCGCTTTCGGGGTCCCAACAACTGGGCAGCCAAGATCTGGCTTACTGCAAACCCGAACGCAACCAGGAACATAAAACCTATTGGTGCGTAGTCAAATAAATTGAATTCCGACATTAAATTGCCTCAAATAATGCGCGTCTAAAGTATTCTAATGGCTAGGGAAAATGGTGTTAATAATCCCATCAAATTAATGAAATGTAATGCACTTTTCCATCGTAAGTTATGCTAGATTGAGTGTCAAGGAAGCCTGATTTAACCGATTTGAAATCATCCGCGGGCAGGAAAAATGATGGCCAACCCGCGAGGAGATTTAAGGTAAACATAAGGATCTTTTTCTTTTGACCACGCGGTAAACACTATGTTAGCTTCATTAATAGAGGGTAAGTAGCGCTATCTAAAATAAAAACACGCCAAAAGGGTAATTTTTCTGTGATTACCGGTTTTAATACAGACATTCAATACGACGGTGTAACCTATCATGTCCAGACCGAGGACAAGGGTTTGGATACGCCTGTGATCATGTCTCTCGTATACTATCGCGGAGCAATTCTGGCGAGCAAAAGGTCTCCATACACGGATCTATTAGGTTCCCGGTTTGACGAGGAGATACTCGCCGGGCGTCTGAAACGCCAGCATAATCTAATATGCGCCGCAATCCAGGCGGGAAGGATCGAAGACCTCAAGCGAATGTCGATGAAAGATCCTTCATCAAAGAGGGAAGGGCTGGTCGTTAAGCGCGAGGCGAAAAAGGTTTCGAAAAAAGAAGTTGACAAACCGATCCCCCGGCCCTCGGCTTCCGGAAAAGGTGGCTCTGTATTGGAGCCGGCCAAGTCCTCTGAATCCGCCAATCTTGCGTCGGACCCGATTGAGACCGCCGCTTCGAAATCTACCGCAGCCGAAACGCCCGCGAAAAACATTCCTCAAGAAAAGGTCTGGGATATAGCAATAGTCGAGGATGTTGATATCATTGAAGAGGAAGACGCTTTTGAGGAGGAGATCATTCTTCCAACCGGAACGGTTCAGATCGTCAGCGATTTTTCGATGATCGAGGAAGCTGTCAGTGATGAGCTTAAAGTTAAGTTTGTAAAAGACTATAAGTTCAACGGCGGCGAAAAGAAGAATATTGATGTGGTCGTTTGCCGGGGCGGCGATGATAACCCGGTGAAAGACGCAAACGTGATGGTCAAGGTCATCGGGTCGGCGTTTCGACCACAAATATTTCACTCAAAAACCAATAGTAAGGGTGTTGCCGCAGTAGAACTAAAATTACCGAAATTCAGATCGGGCCGGGCAGCAATTCTTATTAGAGCCAGTATCGATGGCGAGGAAACCGAGCTCCGCCGAGTTATAAAACAAAAATGATTGAAGTGCTGATCAATGGAAAAAATAAGAGCATCGACGCGAATCTGAACTTGCGTGACTTGCTGACTTCTCTTGACTTGACTGCCGAGCGGATCGCGGTCGAATTAAATAAGGATGTTGTTAGGAAGGGCGACTGGGAAAACACTACTCTTGCTGAAAGGGATCAAATCGAAATAATTCACTTCGTAGGGGGTGGCTGATTTCTGAAAGTCAGGTCTTTGTTTCTTAAGTGTTTGGGTTTTTGTTTTCAACCGAATTACTGACTGACTCGAATGTACCGACTTCTGTTGTGGTGTCGATCCAAAAAGCGTTGGAGAATAATTAGATGAACCTAATATTTTAGCTTATATTAGACACGAGCAGAAGAAATGAATATATCGATTCTAAAATTGGATCCCCGTTTGCTGACGATCGGGAGCCCTTTGTTCATTTTTCTTACTGCGACCGCACTTGCTTTTACATCGCTTCCACTGATCTTCCCCGAACTTGTGGTCGGAATCATAATTGATCTAACTATTTCGGCACCGCTCTTGTATTTGTTTCTGAATCGGAAACGTAGATTTTTGATATTTGAAGTATCTGCTCTCGCCTCGATCGGCATTTTAGTGGCCAGCTTTGCTCTTCCCGCCGATGGGCATGGAATACTGGACATTATCAAATTTATTGCCTTACCCGCGGCAGAGATCGGACTGTTGGGGTTTTTTGCTTATTCGTCCTACAAAACTCTGAAATTGTACAATTCCGAGCGCGGTAAAAACGCAGATGTGTTAACGGTTTTGCACGAAGTGAGTTCGAAGAGCCTCGGCGATTCCCTATTTGCAAGACTCGTAGCCTACGAGGCGTCAGTTATCTATTACGCGTTTTTGTCTTGGCGAAAATCGCCCGTCAATAAAAACGCTTTTACCTACCACAAAAAAAGCGGAGCGATCGCAGTTTTCGCTTTGTTTGCCTTTTTGATCATCGCGGAGACGTTCGTTTTCCATTATTTGGTTGTCCAGATCAATGTTTATATAGCCTGGCTCCTTACGTTTTCGAGTCTATATGCTCTGATGCTGCTTCTCGCCCACGCGAAGGCCTGTATTCGGAGGCCTATCGAACTCACCGGCGACAGGCTCCTGGTCAGATACGGATTGTTAGGAGAGGCTGAAATTGCTTTGAAAAACATTGCGGAAGTGGAAACTGCAGATGATTTTTACGGCGAAGAACCTGAAATCAGGAAATTGGCGATCTTTGAACGCTGCAATACACGAATTCGTCTAAAGGAGGAGTCGACCGGATATGGCTTCTATCGGATCAAGACCAGATTTCAAGCACTGGTATTCTTCGCTGACGATAACGAAAAACTTAAAAAACTTCTGACTGGAAAATGACTTTAACTAAGGTCGCATCATTATTACTTATCATCACCGCTGTTTTTGCCCTGCTTATCCTCGGCAAGAGCTTGCTGATCCCTTTTATCATCGCGATTCTTATTTGGTACGTGATCAATGCATTGAGCCACTACTTCGGTGAGTTCAAAATTGTAAAAAAATATTTGCCAACCTGGGCGAGCACTCTGATTTCCGGATTGGTAATTCTGTTTCTGCTAACGCTGGTTGGTGGACTGATCGCCGAAAACACACGGGCGATGGTCAATGAGCTTCCAACCTATGAGAAGAACGTAGGCTATTTGATCGAGCGGTTGGGAACAACATTTAATTTTGACACGTCGCGTTTCTTTCAGTTCTCCGGATCGGAAAAGGTGCCGGACCTGTTTGGAAGCGTCCGTGGAATGTTTAGCGAAATAAACGTCGCTGATGTGATCTCCAGAGTATTGAATGCGCTTTCGGGAATCGCCGGAAATACCTTTTTGGTGTTGATCTATGTAGTGTTTCTATTCTTTGAGCAAGCGGTATTTCCAAAAAAGGTACGAGGGCTTTTTTCTCAGCAAGAGCAGTATGATCAGTTTAGCGAGATCCTCAGTCATATCAACGAAGCGATTCGCGCATATTTTAGTGTAAAACTCACCGTGAGCCTGATAACCGGTATCGCCAGCTACATCTTGATGGCGCTCGTCGGCCTCGACTTTGCGTTTTTCTGGGCATTCTTGATTTTCCTGCTAAATTTCATTCCGAATATCGGCTCGCTTATTGCGACCGTATTCCCCTCAATGCTGGCTTTGATTCAATTTGAAACGCTGACACCATTTGTGATCATTCTGGTTGGGGTTGGAGCGATTCAAATCATTGTTGGTAATTTGATCGAACCCCGGATGATGGGAAGTTCTTTAAACATTAGTTCATTGGTGGTAATTCTTGCGCTGACCTTGTGGGGATCGATCTGGGGAATTGCCGGAATGATCTTGTGTGTGCCGATCACGGTGATGCTGATGATCGTTTTTGCACAATTTCCGGCCACACGCCCGATCGCCATATTGCTTTCCGAGAAAGGAGAGCTTATGGACAGCCTGGAAGAGATCCACGAAGCCAACGACTAACAAAGGACCCTGCTACTCCGCAGTTTTTGCGTCGGATTTCGGTTCTTCCGGCTCTTTCTTCTTAGTCGGTACAGATCGGTGAATCGCCTCGTCCTCAACTTCACCGCCGCGGCTGATCGGAATGTCGGCAGGATCCTTGTAACGCGTACCGCGCTCTCCTTCATCCAGATCTTTTGGAATGATAATGTTCTGCAGCGATTTCGAAGGCGGAGTATAGCCGGGGTAATCGACCCTGGAATGATAGATCGAAACAAGCGATTTGATCATCGACTCGCGAATTTGGGTTAGCTCGCGCAGAGAAAGATCACATTCGTCCAACTGATCGTCGCTCAATATGGCATCAATTATCTTGGTAACGATAAAGCGTATATTTTCCGGAGTAGGTTCGGAAAGCGATCGCGCCGCAGCCTCGCAGCTGTCCGCTATCATCATGATTGCCGATTCCTTAAACTGCGGTTTTGGGCCGGGGTAGCGAAAATCGTTTTCATCGATTTCTTCACCTTTTCCAGCCTCCGCTTTCGCTTTTGACAAAAAGTAGTGAAGTGTTCTCGTACCATGGTGCTGAGGTATAAAATCGACAATGCGGGCAGGAAGCCCCATTTCCTTTGCGAGTTTCGTTCCGTATGTGACGTGGCTGATGATTATCTTTGCACTTTGCGCCGGCTTTAGTTCGTCGTGCGGATTTCCGTGTCTTTGGTTTTCCACAAAGTGTTCGGGCGCCGCGGTTTTTCCAATATCGTGATACAGGGCACCGATCCTTGACAGCAAGCCGTTTGCGCCAACTTTTCTGCAAGCCTCCTCGGCCAGCTGACCGACAGCATGAGAGTGTTGGTTCGTTCCGGGTGCGCGCAAGGCAAGTTTGCCGAGTATCGGAAGGTCCGCATTCGACAATTCGAGCAGTTTGACATCGGTCATTATCCCAAAAAACGTTTCGCAGATCGGAAGGAATACTGCAGACGCCGCCGAAGTTACCAGTCCGCCGATCAATCCGCATCCGACGGCGAGGAGAATCGTGTTTAGGATCAATGGTTGCTGCGTGTAGGCCAAAAGCGACACTGCCGTCAATGCGCTTGAAACTCCAACCATCGCACCGGCAATGGTTACCGACTGACGGCTTCGATAATGACCGATCCCATACACGGCAACGGCCGAGGTAATAAACGCATAAATCGCAAACTCGAGCCCCTTCGGCGCTAGTAAACCAGCCAGCAATGAGCAAAATACGCCGGTAAAGAGCGCAGTTCGCCTGTCGGCAAGAAGCGTCATCAGGAGACTTGGAAATGCAAACGGAATCGCGAGCGCCCAGAGGGTCGGGTCATTGTATGGGGCACTGACATTCTGGATAGAAGTAAAGTCGGCAATTCGAAACGAAATCGCCATCAACGCCGTTTGAATGATCATTACAAATCCAAACAATACAAAGGTCTTTTCCTCGGATAGATCCAGACGCGAGACAAAGCCGCGGTGCTGGATAAATTTCCAGGCGATCCAATACATTGCAATGATCAATAAAAACAATCCGATCGCGCGATTCCATTGCCTCGTCGATTTTCCGTAGGTTTTGATCGCTTCGATCTGCGACATGATCTTTGCGTCAATCATGTCACCTTCGCGGACGATCATCTGTCCGCGTTTTAACGAAACAGTCACCGGCTCGAATCCGGTGATTATATCGTCCTTGGCTTTTTTCGTGGCGACACTGTCGTAGATAACGTTTGGCTGAATCAACGGGTCAAGAGCTTTTTCAAATGCATCAACCTCAGCTTTGGAGAGGCTATTGATCTTTTCAAGATCCTTGCGCAGGTTGTCTCTGGCTGTCGATAGTGAGATCCAGAGGCTTTCCGGCATCTGAACGATAGATTGTTGGTTTTTCTGCCGATCAAATAGCAGGACCTCCGATTTCAAAAATTGTTTATCCTGATCCCCATAGATCGATCCGCTGGCGTTTTCCTTTAAAACCCTTGTAACGAATTCGAGCTCGTTATTGCTAAATCGCCTCGCCGTAAAAATTCTGCCAAGCTCCTCGCCGCCGGCTCCGTCCCATTTGATCGTTGAGTTTGAGGATCCGCCTGATTTTTGGTCCGCCCCGTTTGAAGAGGCACTTCGCTGGAGTTTTTCCCAGGCTGAGCGAAAGTATTGAACCGACTCCTCAGATCGATTTGGTTCGTAATTAAATATAGGCTGGATGGCCTCGACCGCATCTTTCTTAATGCGTTCCGATTCTTCCTTATTTTCTACCGTAATATCCGCCGGCGATATGATGCTTTCCCGGGCGATGTCCCCCTCGTTATAATCAGCCGCAACCGAACCCCAAAAAGGATTATTGATAAGCAATGTCGTTGCTAAACAGAGAAACGCGAAGCCGATCCAAAACTTCTGATTCGCTGACAAACGTTTGAAAGGTGCCGAGATATATTTCAACGCACTATTTCTAATCTTATCAAGCGAGGATATGTTTTTTTCTAAACGTTTGCTCATATGGTCCGACTCTGGCTAACCTACTATACTCCTGCGTTCTCGACAGTGAATTCACTCAGGTCTTTGGCTAATATCTGTCCGATTCTCTCAATAAGGGGTTTTAACGTTTCTGCTTGAATAGCTGAAATTGACACGCATTCACGCTCTTTGTCAAGTAATATTTGCCGCTTGAGATTTTCCAGGGACTTGGTGTTAAGCAGATCGGTTTTATTTAGCACGATCAAATAGGGAATCTCATTAAGGTCCAGATCCTGAAGGATTTTATCGACCGATTCTATCTGCCCGATTGCACGCGGGTTTGATGCGTCGACAACGTGTACGAGCAGGTCGCTGTCAGCGATTTCCTCAAGCGTAGCCTTGAAGGCTGCAACCAGGGTTTTGGGCAGGTCCCGAATAAATCCCACCGTGTCGTTAATGATCACTTCTTGTTCATATGGCAGCCGCAGCCTGCGCGAGGTTGGATCGAGCGTTGCGAACATCTTCCGCTCGGCATAAACAGTGCTGCTGGTCATTGTATTCAACAGCGTTGATTTTCCGGCGTTTGTATAGCCGACCAATGAAATGATCGGCAGGTGCTTTCGCAGTCTTCCTTTCCGCCGCTCCTTCCGTTGCTTTCTGAGTTTTTTGACCTGTTTTCCGAGGTGGCTGATCCTTTTTCTCACGCGCCTGCGATCTGTTTCGAGCTTAGTTTCACCCGGGCCGCGTCCGCCGATGCCGCCCGCCAGCCGGGAAAAAGCGGAATCGTGTCCCTTTACCAAACGCGGCAATAAATATTCCAGTTGTGCCAGCTCAACCTGAAGCTTTCCTTCTCTCGAATTCGCCCGCTGGGCAAATATGTCGAGTATCAGCTGCGGCCGGTCAATTACTTTCAGATCGGTCGCTTCTGAAAGCGAACGTACCTGGGCGGGGTTCAGCTCGCGGTCAAAGACGATCATATCGGCGCCTAGCTGCATCGTTCTGATCAGCAGTTCGTTGAGTTTCCCGCTTCCGAGCACAGTTTTCGGATGTATGGAATTTCGCCGTTGAATGACAGTGTCAAGAACCATGACGTTGGCGGAATAGGCAAGCTCTTTCAGCTCGGCTATTGATTCTTCTGCAAAAGATGAACGCCTGGTGCTAACGCTAACGAGAATCACGCGTTCACGTTTTGTTTGACGGCTTTTTGCCGTGCGGCGATTTCTCGCCATTTCACTCTCGAGAGAATTAATTAGTGCGAGAAAATCTATGTCGAGCCTTGACGGTTCCTTTGACTCGAGAAATTCGTAAGGCATAAAACCGTTTTCGCCGTCGACGCTCTTGGAACCGGCCGGAAGCAAATGCGCCGCGTGAACAAGTTTTGGCAGACCATTGGATTCATTTACTTCGATCGCCGCCATCAAGTCGAGACGCAGAAGGGCGAGATCGGTTAGATCGTCCTGGTTTAGTTTTTCACCAAGAAGGTGTGTGTGGATACAGCGCAAACCGCGAAATCTTCCCGACGCGGCACGAACACGTTTAAAGTCGGGCATTTCTATCTGTTTCGCGTCGCCGACCATTACATATTCGACCTTTCCCCGTCGATTGATCAACACACCAACCTGCCGGCCGGTATCGTGTGAAATTTCGGACATTTGCCTGGCGAGCTCGTTTGAAATTATTTGCTGGGGGGCAACTCGGCGGGTCGAGAGTTTTTCGATGCGCTTTAGCTGATTGTGTTTTAAACCGCGGGTAAACCCGTGAACATTACTGATAAATTCCTACCTCCGAATATCAGTAATTATAGCATAAAAACCGCTGGTGATTGGCTGCCTGAAAGCGCTTCTAAGATTGGTAATTTGGCGGCCCGCGTCGTAAACTAAGCGTTTATTATTGGAGAGAGCAAATGAACAAAGCAGGCAGAATTTTGTCTATAGATCCACCGAACGCGATTCCGGGCGGGGAAGTACTGATCGAGTGCGAGGGATTGCAATTTGAGGACTTTGATTCGTTTGGGTGTTTTTTCGACGGAAGGCGTGCCCGGGTCGTTGGCGCTTCGTCCGAGCGGGTAATTGCCATCGTTCCAGGAAGTTTGAAGAAGCAGCTCGTTGACGTCTATATCGAAAACCAGGGTGCGAGAAGCGAACCAGAGAAAATAATCGTTGGGACCAAGCTAACGGACGACGTCCACCTGGTTGCGAACCCCGCTATCGATCCAAAGGATGATTCGATCATTTTGACGCGGTCGGGCTCCCGCAACCAACAGCTTCCGGTGACACTTCTGAGGCTGGAATCTGACGGATATCTGGATGAATTGCCGGCAGAGATCATGAATCCAACCGGATTGGCGTTTGATTCACACGGGAAGCTGTTCGTCTCAAATCGGGCGGATGGAGAGGTTTGTCAGATCAATGGAGGCCGGGAAGTGATCCCGGTTGCCACGGATCTTGGGGTTGCGACGGGAATCGCTTTCGATAGCGAGGGCGTTATGTATGTTGGTGACCGGGGAGGCACGGTATTTAAAGTCTCCGGGCTTGGGGATGTTGAGACTTGGGCATTGCTTGAGCCATCGGTTTCTGCCTACCATATGGCGTTTGGCAATGACGGTAAACTATATGTCACCGCCCCCGGACTATGCAGCCATGATTCGGTTTACCGAATTGATGAAGACGGTCTTGACGAAGTTTTCTTTAAAGGATTGGGGCGTCCGCAGGGACTTGCATTTGATACGGACGGCGATCTGTTCGTTGCCGCCTGTTACAAAGGCAGACACGGGATCATTAAGATACCGGCCGGTAAAGATGAAGCCGAATTGGTTGTTTCAGGAAACGGGATCGTCGGCCTGTGCTTTACAAGACAGGGCGAAATGATAGTTGCGACTGCCGATTCGATCTACAGCCTACCGCTTGAGACGTATGGGACTCTTCTAGATTGAGGTCTCGAAAGTCTGGAAAGTCTGGAAAGTCTTGGGAGTCTGGGAAGTCTGGGAAGTCTGGGAAGTATGAACCGCGAGCCTCAGCCGCCGGGTGGCCGTCGCGTTCTGCGTCTTTTTAAGATGACAGAAAAAGTCCGCGAGGTTTTGATGCTCGCGGACTTTTTAAATTTTACTCGGAATACTAATTATCAGTTTTCGGGGTTGGTTCGTTTCGGCGTTTTAGCTTTGGCGGTCCTGATTCCTTATCATTTTTTGGATCGGCAGAATCGCTTGGCAGAGAGTCCGGAGCCGGTTTACGTCGTTTCAGCGTAGGCCTTCCATTCTCAACTTCGTCAAGATCATCAGGGCTCACAATTCCCGCGTTCGAAATTCTCAACAGGTGCGCTTTGACCCTTTGAAATTCGGATGTGCTGATCACGTACTCTTGCTTTTCAGGAAAACGCGCAACCAGTGCCAGGCTTTTGTCTCGACGCTCGATCGATTGCGGGTGCGACGAGAATAACTTCGCCAGAGTTCCGGGCTTCTTCTTATTCTTTGAAGCAAGCTTCTCAAACATCGTCGCCATACCGGTTGGATCGTAGCCGGAAGCATACAGGTATTGGACGCCGAGCGTATCGGCTTCTTTTTCCGCACCGCGGCTAAATTTGAAGAAAGCCAAAGCCTGCGAAATACCGGCCGTGTTCTGCAGGATCGCTCCGCCGATTCCGCCCGTGAATATGATCCCGGCGAGCAGACCGTAATTAAGTAAGGTTCCTTTACCCTGGTTTTCCATCGCATGTCTTGCGGTAACGTGGGCGATCTCGTGGGCCATAACGCCGGCCAATTCGGCTTCGTTGTCAGCCGCAATGATCAGGCCCTTGTTTACGAAAAAGTAGCCGCCCGGAAGTGCAAAGGCGTTTACTTCGTCGCTGTCGATAACTTTTATGGTAAATGGGATCTTCGCGTCTGAATGGAGAACGATATTTTGTCCGACGCGGTTGATGTACTCAGTGATCTTTGGATCTTCAACCATTTTCGCCTGCTGCTCTACCTGAGCTGCGAGCTGCCGGCCGATCGCGATCTCTTTTTCACGCGAGCCGCCGAGCCAGCCGGAAAACCTATCAAATCCGCCATTGATATTGCGTTTTCCAATTAGCGCCGGATTCTCTTTCTTCTTCAGCGGTTTTATTTTCTTTTGCTTTTTGTTTTTTCCGCTTTCCTGCGCCGAAACACTCAGCGGAGCCAATCCAATTCCGCTAAACCAAACTGCTACAAAAAGGAAAAACGCGCCAGCTCTGCGAATCATAATCTGCCTCCAAAAATTACCAATTAAATCAATTACCCTAGATTGTAACTTCTTTTATTAATGTAAATCAACGCTTTTGTGATGCTTGCCCCGAAAAAAAAGTTGTTGGGAAGATGAAAAAAGTGTAAAAAGTGTGTGAAAAAGGTTTTAAACTCTGCTAAAACCTGTTAAAATAATTTTAGCTGATGGTTTTATCGCCAGCGGCCTTCTCTCCCCAGTCTGCCTGTTTAATAGATTCCGGCTATACATAAATTTTATTCCTTCGACCGCAAAGTATCAAACGATCAATTAGATGAAACGCATTCAGCAAAAAGTTAAAGATTTAATCGAGGTTCGGAAATACAAGAGTTTGCACGATTTTTTTGTCGAGCCCGAGAAGACTTTGTCGACTTACCACTACACTGCGATCACGTCGGAATTGATGGCGAATTGGATCGCTGCTCTGGTTGATGTACAGCAGGGGGGCGGCGCAGCCAAGGCGCTTGCCGGTTATCGCGGGGTCGGAAAAAGTCATTTTCTGGCAACTTTTAGCGCAATCATTTCGAATCCGGAACTTCGGTCCCAGGTAACAGATTCTCATGTTGCCGCGGGAACCCACCATTTGCGCCGGAGACACTATCCGGTCGCGTTGGTTCAGAGGGGAACCAAGGAAACCCTGACCGAAGAATTGCTGTCAGCGGTTGCCGATGCATTTCAGACAGAAGTTTCGGAATTGCCAAGCAACCTCGAAGCACTGCTGGAATTTGCGTCGACCAAAGCGGGGGACCTTCCGTTCGTAATAATTGTCGACACCGCGTCTGAAAGGGCCAACCGCGTTTCACGCGAAGACGGAGTTCTGCTCGGGGAGCTTGCCGAGATCGCCAAACGCTACAACATTTTTATCTGTGTAGCGCTTGATGACGATATTACCGATGCCGACGGTATTAATGGTTCGATCGCGCAGAGCTACACGATCGACTATCTCGATCAAGAACATCTTCATCAGATCGTTAATGCTCACATATACCCAAAGCATCGCCAAACCCAGTCGCTGATCAGACAGCTCTACCAAGACTTCAGAGAGGTTATTCCGAGCTTCCGCTGGAGCGAACCGCGATTTACTTCGCTTTATCCGCTTCATCCTTCAATTCTCGAGGTTGCGCCATTCGTCAGGTTTTATGCTTCCGATTTTGCAATGCTCGGATTCGCCTCCGAAGCCGGATCGCGAATTCTCGGGCGACCGGCGAATTCGCTCATTTGCCTTGATGAAGTCTTCGATAATATCGAGAGCACTTTGCGGAAATCGGATGAGCTCAACGATGCGTTTGAGGTTTACGACAAAATAAACAAAGACGTTGTTTCTGCGATCCCGGTGATGCAGAGGCTTCAGGCAAAGCTTATTCTCAAAGCCCTTTTCATCCTTTCTCTGGATGGCGACGGAACATCCGCGAGCGAGATCAGCGCGGCGATGATGATCTATGACGAGGATCAGTCTGGCAAGAGTTTGAAGCTTATACAAGATTTGCTCGAGCAATTTGTCTCAGTTTGTCCGGACGGCCTCTGGAAAAAAGAAGAAGAAGGCCGGGAAGCCCGGTTCAGCATTAAGGTCTCCAGCAAAGACAATTTAAATAGCGCCCTGGAAGAATCTGCCGCCGCGATCTCCGACGAAATGGTGCCGCTCATACTGCGTCGCATCGGCAAAAATAAATTTGAAGATCTGAAGACTTCGGTCGACAAAGATTTTGAAAAGCAGGCTTCGATCACAAGCGAAATACAGTGGCGCGGCGGGTATCGTCAAGGAGGTATCTTCTGGAACTGGGACAATGAAGCTGCACAATCACTCGCCGATAGCGAAAACTCAGAAACCCTGGATCTCGAAGTAATTATTAACCGCGCTGGCGGCGAACTAGGCAGTTTGCCTGAGTCGGGCGGAAATCCAAGAATCGTATGGCAAACCGCCGAGCTGAATACCCAAGAGGTCGACGCGATCAAACGCCTATACGTTCTTTTCAACAATGGAAACCTGCGAGAAGAATTCGGAGATCAGGTACGGGCTGCCGGACACACGCACATTGTTGCCGTTGAAAAGATATGGGAACGGATCTTTATCAGCGATGCGAAGTTCCTCGTTGACGAACGGGAGTATCACTTCGAAAGCAGCATCAAGGGAATTCGCCTGTTTAGCAAGGTCCTGTCGCTAATAACCGAGCCAATATTGAACGATCTGTATCCGGAGCATCCGACGTTTGCCAAGCCGCTTGGAATCAAGGAAGTCTCGATCCTCATAAGCGATCTGTTTAGCGGCGCGCGTGCGAACATCGCTGGGGTGCAGGACCTGGCGGCGATATATGCACTGCCCCTCGGCCTGGTCGGGCGGCAGGGGAATAACTTTGTCCTTGAGTCGGATGATGCGCTCTCAAAACTTCCGCTAGTTGAAAAACTATTAACACTCGTATCCTGCAGTGAAGAAGATACCGTCTCACTGAAATCGATCTACGAACGGCTTCAGGAAAAACCTTTTGGCCTTGTAAAAGAAGCCCAACATTTGATCCTTGCGGCGCTCGTTGCTAATCGTAAGATAGAGTTTGTAACCTCAAAAGGCGATCGAATCAATAATCGCTCACTCGACCTCAATATCATATGGGAGGATATCGTTGGTGTTGCGGTTCCGGAAGATGTTGTCTACGAACAGGAAGAGCTTCTGAGCTGGGTCAGCGCTCTTACCGCTGCTGACGGCATCGAATCGCCAACGGACATCGAAAGTCAGAAGTTGATCCAGGAATCGATCAGCGGATGGGTTGAAAACTGGAATTCTTCCGCCGTTTTGAGCCGCTTTAACGATCTGCCGGATGAGATTCTGAACACAAAGATCTGGAAGGTCTCAACGAGCGTTGAGAAGACGTTTGGCGTTGTCGCCAAAACACTCCAGTCCGTAGTAGATGAGAGCATTCCGCTTGATCAGGGACTCCAAAGAATTGCAGATACATTCTTCAATTCTAAGGCCGAACTGAAAAACCGAAAGAAGGACCTGGCACTATTGGACGATTTTATTGAAGGTTCGGCGAGTCGGGACAAGATATGGTCGTATTTGGCAATAAGCGAATCAACCGATGTTCCGGCGATCGAGCGCTTACGTGAAAACCTTTTGGAATTGATCGAGAACACGTATGAATCGCCAAGTGCAGAAACGAATCTCGAGATGGAAACGGTGTGGGAATCCTTTCATGCAGCCTACAGCGAGCATTTTGCCCTGAAACACGATGCGATTATGAAATCCCGCCAGCTTCGGGATGAACTGGGTGAAATTCAGAAGAGCGATGAATGGTGGGAGTTTGAAAACCTTTCGAAGATGCCGATCTTCCAGAAGGTCCACTGGCAGAAAACCCAAAAGATCCTTAAACAGTTCCGCCGGCTCGATTGCAGCTTCGACGTCAACGAAAGTCTCAAGTCAAAACCATTCTGCGCTTGCTTTTTCAGCCTCGCCCGCGTCAACGACATGGTCAAGCTTCCAAAGGCTTTGAGCGAAACCATACATTTCGGGCTGAAAAGTTATCACAGAACGATCTCGATGATGAGGGATTACCTTGTCAAAGCGGTTGATGAACACGTCAAAAACGAAAAAGACAAAGAATTTGTTAAGGATGCGAAGGCCTTGATCCAAACGATAAACGAAAAATCTGAAAACTATAAATTCTCGAACGGACAGTTTATGGTCCTCCACTCGGTACTCAATTCGATCTCGAGCTCAAGTTCGATCGCGATAGAATTTCCCGATGAAAGCGGTTTACACACTTCGAAGGAGCTGCGGGACAAGATAAATGCATGGTTTGACGAATTGCCGACCGAAGAGATCTTGCTGAAGGTGTAACATATATTGGGGCAGAAACTTACCTAAAG